>JAHDGD010000100.1 GCA_020627825.1 Saprospiraceae bacterium | reverse complement strand
CACCTGCTTTGGGAGCAGGGGGTCGCAGGTTCGAATCCTGCCGCCCCGACAAACTGATTATCAAGGAGTTACATTAATTTGTAGCTCCTTTTTTTATGCCTTGGTGTAAGCTATGGTGTAAGTAAAGGTGTTGATTTAGGTATTATCAATGTTATTGTGTTTCCTTTTTGTTTTCATTCAGATATAATAAATAACCTCATGTCATTGATCTTGTCTTTTGGTTTCATGAATCTTGCTATCATCAAAAACATAGTAAAATGGAATCAGTTTTTATTACACCTAAACAAGCCGCTGAGTTAACTGGATACTCAATGTCGAGAATTTACAAAGCAATGCATACAGGCGAATTTAAGTATAAACGCCCGCATGGAGGCAAAGCCTTTATTTTGAGATCGACAATTTTAAAATGGGCTGGTATTTCAGACCTAATAGCTGAAGAAGAACAAGAACAAGCCGCCTAAACAATATTTTTTAATAACCCGGAGATTTTAGCATTGAAACAAATAGCCCCGTTTGGCTAAAAACGAGGCTACAATATTTTTTAATACAAGAAATGTACGATGAAATCTACCAGCGAAATTATCACAAATTCGCCACACTGGCAACGAATATATATGAGTTTCCAAAATAACCTACTCCCTCGTTTCAAGCTGCCAAACTATGGAGTTATTTCTGCAGCCATTAATCCTAAGCTCGATCAAGTTCCGATCCGCTTAGATGTAGTAAAAGAAATATCCAAAGCACTAAAGCATTTGACCAAATGTGAAAAATATAACCCTAACTGCTCGACTGCTCTTTTGAAAGTCGAACTAAGAAAGCTCTTTGCGAATAATAGCACTATTCGCAATCATGGGTATATCATGGAGGGTGAGATCGCTTACTGTTTGCATAAGATGGGATTCATTGCAAAGCCTTTGCGCAGAACTAAATCGCACGTAGCTTTTGATTTTTCATTTAGCTCATTTAAAAGTATGATAAAAGAGCATGGCAGCAATTGAATATAAACCAAATGACAATCTAGCTGCAGGACTTGAATATCTTGATTATGGATTATCTGTAATTCCCGTCGAGCGATTGAATAACGATGACTCAAAGTGGAAAAAGCAACCATCCATTAAATGGAAAGAATTCCAAAGCAAACTGATTGAGCCTAAGAGGCTAAAATCATTGGTCCTAAAGGCTAAATATATTGGAATAGTAACAGGAGAAGTATCCGGAGGACTAGAGGTTATTGATGTTGATTTGAAATATGACCTTACTGGGACTCTTTGGAGTAGATTAAGCGAAGCTATTAAAAGTGCATTGCCTGAGTTTTACGAAAACATGGTAACTCAGAAAACCATAAACAACGGGTACCATATTTTTTATAAATGTGATGAAATAGCAGGTAATCAAAAGCTTGCAATGAGGGCCACAAGCACAGAGGAGAAAAAGGTTAACCCTAATGAAAAAGAAAAGGTACTAATCGAAACGAGAGGAGAAGGAGGTTATGTTGTGGTAGCTCCTTCCTATGGTTATGAGATCCAAGGAGATGGATTTGAATACATACCAACGATAACTAAAGAAGAAAGAAGTATCCTTTTGTCGATTTGTAGATCATTCTCATTAATCATTAAGGATGACACTAAAGCGAAATATGATAATGTAACCTCAATTGGTTTAAGCATTTTCGAACAATTTAATCGAAATGAAAATATATCAGAATTATTATCTAGTCATGGCTGGTCCATACTAAGCGAAAATTATCCCATTGATGTATTGAGACCTGGAAACCCCGAAAGCGGAAAGTCAGGATCAATATTGACAAGCACGGAAGCCGACCCAATCGAGCTTCTTTTTGTTTTCTCATCTTCAACAGAGTTTCCAACAGAGTACCCATTAAACGCCTCTAGAGTTTACCATATCCTTAAAGGCAGAGCCTTAGATCAAGACTGGAATCTAACTATTAAGGAGATGCAGAAAAAGGGATACAAGCAACCTAAGAAAGAAGTCACAGAGCAAAAAGGAAGTAAAGCCATACCGTTTATCGAAAGCTATATTTCCGAGCTCGGTATTAAGCGAAATGAGATAAATGGACAAAATGAAGTCGATGGTATTCCGCATACCGACGAAGAGGTTTCGAGTTTAATTTTAGACTTGAAAAAAGCTAATTCTAAGGTTCGTGAAAATGATGTTATCCACGTTTTAAAGAGCGATCGAATTGAAACTTTTAACCCATTTACAGAGTGCTTGAATAAAGCGAAAGAGAAAGGTTTTAAAGGAAATGAAATCGACCTAATAATTGACTCACTTAATATTGTGGATAGCTCCGATACAAAACGGTCATTGGTTCGTAAATGGCTCATCCAGTTAGCAGCCGCAATGTCAGGAGTAATGCCAGCCGAGTTGTTCCTTATCCTTGTAGGAAAGCAGAACAGCGGAAAGACGCGATTCTTTCGAGAGCTACTCCCAAAGCAATTATCTAAAAGATATGTTTCTATCCAGCCGATCCGAGCAGATAAGGACTTTCAAAGCCAATTGGCTACGAGAATACTAATGATTGACGACGAGATTACAGGAATGCTTAAAAAGGATCCTGCTTATCTAAAGTACTTAACCAGCTCAACCGATTTTGATTACAGAGCTCCATACGCTCGACTTCCAAGGAAATGGCCACGTTATGCAGTTTTTGGAGGCACTACAAATGAAAAAGAAATACTTAGAGATGAGACAGGAAATAGGCGTTTTATAGTCATCGAAGTAGGTCAACGAGATGAAGAAATTTATAACTCCGTATGCAAATTATCACTACTTGCACAACTTAAAAACGAATGGGATAAAAACGGCTGGGATTGCTTCAAATTGAGCCAAAACGAAAGAGGACTTTTAGACAATCTCGAAGACTTCGAGCAAGAAAGCATGGAGGCTCATTTTATCTCTAAATACTTCGAACCGATCATCGACGAGTACGATAAAAATTACTGGACTTCTACCGAGGTGTGTGAGTACTTAAACGAAAGAATAATCGCACCAAAGCTTATAAAGCCGAGGATCCTAGGATCTAAGCTGACTAAGATTTTTGGAGATCGAAAGCCGTTCAAAAAGAACGGAAAATCGAGGAAAGGATATGCCATAAAATTGAGGGAAATACCTCTTTCTAATGAGCATAATTCAATGCCCGGAGAAGCCTCAAAAGAGGGGCTTCCATTTTGATAAATAGCGGTAGTCATTAAGAAGTGACTACCCACTGACTACCACTGACTACTTCGGTAGTCGGTAGTCATTAGTAGTCATTAGCAAAAAATAGAAGTGACTACCACTTGAAGCCCCGTATTTATTGACTTCTTACCCTAAAGTAGTCAGTAGTCATTAAATAATAGGAATAAGTGTATACAATGGATTTTAAGGTAAATAATGGGTTTTTGGAGTAAAAAATGAATGATATGTATGTAATAGAGTCTTTTGGCCGAAATAAGTGACTACTCTGACTACCAGTCCATAAATGGGTAATATATGGGAGATATGTGGAATTGTAAAAAGTAAATAATGATCGAAAACATAATGATAAAATGAGCGCACCAACAAAAAATAAGAATGCCGAAAAATGGACAAAAGAGGCTGCTTTGGAATTCATAAAAAAAGTAGAATCTGAGATTGAAGATTCAAATAATTATGTGATAGGCAGAGCGGTCGTAAATGCTGGAGGTAGTCCAAAACTATGGCCATATCTAGCTAAGAAATTTCAGGACTGTGAGATTGTATCTAACGCTATAAAAAGAGTAGAGATTCTGTTTGAGGGTAAGTTGGTCAATGATACCCTAAACGGAAAATGCAAATCCGCTGCCATGGCAATTTTCTATTTAAAGAATAAGCACGGATATAAGGATAAAACCGAGATCGAAAGTAGCACAATTAGTACGGTGACCACATATCACAAACTAGCCGGAGATGAACTTCCTGAAAGTGATGAGATTGATTAATGGCGAAAAATGGCGAATCTAAAATGACCAATTTGAAAACTGTAAATGTCACATAATGTCCAATAATGTCCAATCTAAAAATGACCAAAATATGATTAATAGATTGCTCAATACCCTCACCAAGTTGAATACAAAATCTATTGTTTGGCTTAAAAAAATGGAGCTTAAAGCAAAAGCAAAACAGGGGGCAATTGACGAAGCAAAAGCTGATTTAGAGATTGAAAACACAATTTCCGAAATAAACAAAACCCATACAAATGGCTGATATCGTAGAACGAATAATCTTAGACGATTCTCAATACATTGGACCACTTCAAAACATTATTGACTCTCAAAAGACGCTCAATGATGAGATCCAAGAAACGAACGAAGTCTCACAGGGCGCTTTGATGGAAGCATCAAAAGGAGCAGAAGATTACTCTGAGGCCTTAGCCGAAACGGCAAAGAAAACTATCCAGCAAACCAAAGAGACTGAACGACTCAAAAAGCAACAGGACCAGTATAACGAGAGCTCGAGGCGGTCACTTAAAAACTTTGAGTTATTTGGCATTTCTTATACCAAGGTGATCGGTAAGCTCAATGAGTTTAGAACGTCCCTCAGAGGCACGCTCAGCACCCTGAGAGATAATATCAAACTCACTACCAGCCAACAAAAAAGTATAATCAATTTAACAGGGGCTCTCCAGCGTTTAGGAATCAGTCAAAGGGCATCGAGAGCTGGAGCCGTTGGTCTTGCGAAGGGCTTTAATGTTCTAAAAGTTGCTATTGCATCCACTGGTATTGGAGCTCTAGTAATTGGACTAGGCTCTTTAATTTCATTTCTAAAAGGCACCGAGAGAGGTTCAAATTTTCTAGCTAAACAATTGAACCGATTGAAAGGAGTAGTTGAACTTGTTACTGATAGTGTAAATTTCGTAGGTGAAAAAATATTCGATGCATTCTCCAATCCAAAAGAAGCAGTTAAGGGATTAGCTGATACTATCAAAACAATTCTCTTTGATCAGACAATCGGACGTATTCAAAGCCTTGCAACGGCTATCTCTCTATTATTCAAAGGGGAGTTTAAAGCGGCTGCTAAGGAGGCTGTTGATGCCGTGACAGGAATTAACAACAGCGTTGATAAATTCGCAACAGTAGCAACAAAAGCAGCGGCAGCGGTAAATGAGACGGTCAAAGCAGCCGATAAACTGACAGCGGCACAACTGAGATTAAAAAGAGCTAACATTGATCTACAAGTGGACTTTGCAAAAACTAGAGCCGAGATTAAAAAGCTTAATAAGGATGCAGAGGATGTAAACCTCACATTTGATAAAAGACTAGAATCAGCAAGGAAAGCAAACGAACTAGAACAAGGTTTACTTAATCGACAAATAGAGCTAAAAAAAGCTGAAATAGGCATCGAAAAACAAAGGATCGCTTTACTCTCAGATGATGATAAAATTGAGGAGCTTCAAAAGGTTGCTGATTTAGAAGTGGAACTGTTTAATCTTCGGGAATCTTCATTAGAGCTTCAAACTACACTCTCTAATAAAGAGAGTGCGATCAGAGCGCAACAGGCAGCGGAGGTACAAGCTTTGAGAAATGAATACCAACAATTGACTAGTACTTTACAGGACGCTCTATTCCAAATTGAACTTGATGAGGCCGACCCAATTACAAGGCTCCAAAAACAGCAAGCAGTCGCTTTAAAAGGAGTCGAGGACCAAATAAACCAATTTAAAGAAGTGGCTCTAAAACTGGGCCTTACTCCTGAGGAGCAACAAAGAACGCTTGAAGGGTATCAAAAACTAGCTGAAAAGATTACCAGTGATTTTGCACTTGAAATAGAAAAGATCAGAGCACATTACCAAGGTGAGAACATTGTCCAAGTCGACCCTTTAAAGCCTGAGGACTTGATCGATATACCTGACAGGGGCATTACTATTCCTGGAGTAACTATTGAGGAGCCTGAGGATGCTTTCGATCCTGACTCATTACTTAGTGGATTGAGTGAACTGACAGAGCTTTCTGAGGCATTTTCCGATACTTTCAATTTAGCAGTCCAAAGTATTGAGCAAGGATTAGAGCGAATTAACGATGGTGACTATTTCGGAGCCTTTCAAGCTGGATTTGCTGGAGCCACTCAAAGCATCGTTGCAGGGGTAAATACTCAGATTAAAGCCATTGAGGACGCAAACAAAGCGAGACAGCAACAGATAAATCAACTGCAAAGCGATCTAAAAAAGGAGGAGGAGCTCCAAAAGGATGGACTAGCCAATAATGCCGATTTTTTAAAGGATGCCATTGATAATGAGACACGATTACAGGAGGAGGCTTTGAAGGAAAAAGAAGCTTTAGCTCAAAAGGCTCAAAGAATCCAATTATTAAATGATACCATCCAACAGTCGAGCAGCTTGATAACGGCCGGATCAAATATATTTAAAGCGTTTAGTTCAATTCCTTTTGCTGGGATACCTTTAGCCATAGGTACAATTGCCACTATGTTGGGGGCTTTTGCAAAGCTTAAGATTGACGCCTTCAATGCTACAAAGCTTTTTAGAGGTACAAAGGGTGAAGCAATTGGCGACTATTTCGGACCCGTTGAGGCTGGAGGTAAATCAGATAAAACGAGCAGCGGCTATGCTATTACAGATGCAGCCTCAGGCCGTGATACTGGAGTAAGGATCGGAGGAAATGAAATATTAGTCGATGAAGCGAATAGTATACGCCATAAAGGATTTTTCAAAGATCTGAGCGCAAATCCTGCTTATTTCAAGGACCTTGATATTTCTGAAATAGTGCGTAATCGGAATAGGCCAAATATTTCAATAAAAACTAAACAGCTTGAAGCTGCTTCAATGGTCCCTATGAATGGAAGGTTTACCAAAGGTGAAATGGTAGAGGCTTTAAAAGAAGTCTTACCCGGTCAAATTAATCGACTAATTGATGAAAGGCAAAAGGACTTGAACTATATACCAACGGAGAACGGATATATCGTAAAAGATAAAAAAGGCAGAACGGTACAGAAAATGACCTTTAGTTAGTCAAATGTTCAGTTTCCAATTGATCCAATAAAGCCCGGACTTTATCGATCTTCTCTTTTGCCGTTGATTGGTCTTTAGTACTAACAAATATTTCTCTGATATCTACGTCAAGGAATGTAGCAATCTTTAAGAGCATATCTTTTCGAGGGATTGCTTCTCCTTTGGCTAAGTTCGAGATAGTAGCCTCTGTGGTTCCAATGGATTGAGCCAGCTCTTTTCCTGAGATGCCTTTGGCGTTTAAAATCTCTTTGAGTCGTAATATTTTCATTTTACAAATATACTATTAAAGTTAAACTATAATTTATATCAAAATAATTATCGTACAACTTGCACATAATTATATTTAAACTTATATTTGAAGTATATAAATTAAAGTAATACTATAATAATGAATACTACAATCAATACCACAATCGAGAAACTAAGCAGCTTTGATCCTTACTTTATGTACTCTGACGATTCAAGAAAGTACGATCAAGGGAATAGAGACAAAAGAGAAATTACTGAGTTGCTGGACTCATTGACTCCAAATGAATTGAGAGAGGTAAAAGAAGGTTTGACCGTATCAATGGAGTTTGTAGACGTTCACTTCAAAACATACTTTGAGAATCTACCCACTACAAAAGAGCCTAAAACTTCCTTTCGCTCTGAGATTATGTCCGCTGCATGGGATATGATAAAAAGAGGAGTATTTAGCACACTATCACAAGCGTTGACGGCTGCATGGAAGCGATACAAGCTAACTACTAAGTTAAGGGCTGGAGTTGCTTACTTTTCATTTGTCAAAGCTACTGGAGAGCTACGTCAAGCGATTGGAACGTTGAGAAATGGCAATTTCAACTATACTCCAAAAACCAATATGACCGAAACTAATTTTTCAATCATTAAATACTTCGACCTTGAAAAGAGAGCTTTCCGTTCTGTTAGAATTGATCGCTTAATCGAGATCGCAGCGTAAATCATAAACTAAAAACACTTACACAAATGAGGGCATTAGGAATAGAAAATTTGAAAAAAGAGGACTTCATCGATGCAGTAAACGGCTGGGTCGATCCTTTGGAACTTCTCCAGGACTTAAATCAGATCGAAAAGGATTTGGTCCCATTGATGGCCAAAGATGGCTATACAAAAAAGGGCATCACTAGAACGGTACAATCCTTCAAAGCGGTCAATGAGATTTTATTAGTAATATCAAGACTAAAAGATGCCAACAATATCAATTAAACAAGCCAAGGAAATGACCAGCATGCCCGAGATCCTACAAAAGAAAGTTTTGAACCGGGTAGAAGTTATGGCACTATACGAGATTAGAAATGAAGTACTATCCGTTGAGATGAAAAAAGGCTTTCCGCATTCTTTGGTAGGTGGCAAAGCTCAATTTCATAGGGACGCGATTGATAAATGGTATTTAGAGAAGCAGCTTTAAAAAAGAAGAGACCCATTTAACGGGGTCTCTCTTCCAAAAACTTCTCATCTGTTATAAGAGTTACTTATTCATACTCTTGAACCAAGGATCATAATCAAACACTCCAATATTTATCCCTTCAAACAATAAAATGATTCTTTTTTCATTTAAAGATTACATCTGCAGTTGTACAGGTATTCACTTGTGATATTGATGATCTTATCTTTTCGTTTCGTTGCATTATTGAAACCAATTATTTGTAATTCATTGATTGCTTTAAGCTTTAAATATCTAAGAAAAACTCTTTGTTTTTAAGCTTGGCAATTTGAAATATCATTCATTATTATTGGATTGTAAACACCCCGAAACGATGAGATTCCTTAGCTCATCAAACACCTTATTTTCTAATTCTAAAAACTGATTAAATGAGAAAACTATTAATTCTCTTCTTAGCTTTTATGGTTATTAGCTGTGATAATGACAATCAAGAATTAAATTCTGAATCGAATACCGTTTTTCATACCGCCAAAGAAAATCCAATAACGTATGACTTTAATTTTAAGAAAAAATACCCTGAATTATACCTAGAAACCGAGGAGTTTCATAAAGGATTGGGTTCGGCAGTAACACGAAGTTCATTCGAGTTTAAAGACATCGATTTTAACACTTATTTGGTTTTTAGTCCAAAGCCAAATCATATGATCTTTTCGATGAAAATGGATATCAAAAATACTAGTAGTGTTTTCAATTTTATAATTGATGCAAATTTTGAAACTGGGAAAAATCATTCCTACTTAATGCAGTACACTTCTTCAGAAATGAATTTGAATGAAGAGATGAATATCTCACCAAATCTGCACAATTTTTCTGGTACTATTGAGAAGAAATCCTTTACTGAATCAAGAAATACTGGTGGAGTATCATTAGTGGATTGTTTCGTATTACTTTTTGAAAATGGCAAATTGATAAATGAAGAAGGTTCGCTTCCCACAAATGTTTCGAACACCTCAAACACTAATAATGACGGTGGCGTCAGCGACGGCGGTGTAAATACAAGCGGAAATGATGCTGGTGGTACAGAAGGTGGAGGTCAAGGTTCTGGTGGTGGTGAAGGTAGTAGTGGTGGCGGTGTTCCTTGGTGTCTAGAACTTTATTGTAGTAAAGACTTTTGCTGTAAGAATGAGCATGTTTGTATCTACGAAGATTTTTGTGATCATGGCACAGAATGCGGATATGTAACCTATTATTTATTACAGCCGTGCTCTGATGGACAAGGCGGTGGAACACCAGGACCAAATGATCATGCGTTTACTACAAATGGAATGGCAGACTGTTTTGAGTTGTTTTTCGGTGTCCCCTTTAATCCTGGATTAGATATTGGTGGTGATTTAGAATCATTTCTGGAAGATGTTATACCTGATGAAGAAAAACGAAAAAAGGTTACTTGTATAGCAGAATTAATGGGTATCCAATCTGGTCCCCAGGCAAGTAGTATACTGCTTCAAAATCTTGATTTAACTTTAATTCTAGCTGACCTTGTTGGCTGTCCAAGTCCTAGTGAGGATAACGAATTACTACAGCAAAACTTGGATTACCTGACGGAGCTTTCAGAATTCAATCAAAATTCTATTCCTTCAATTGGTTTTCTGCAGGCCTGGCAAATTATTACAATTGATTGTAAGGTTGATGGAAACTTGGACGTTGAGTGTGCATCTGAGAAATTAGTTGACCAGTTAGCTTTTTTAAATACTGAACAAAAAAATGCTCTTAAAGATACCCAGGGTTTTGGCATTGCTGCTTCACACTTTTATTTTGCAAATTCCCTAGATGCAAACAGAGAAGCTATAATTTCATCAATTACGAATTTAGCAATGGAGAATTCATTGCCTACCTCCGCAATACCAGCTGGTATCAATCCTGATGATATACTTCAAATGCTTAAATATTCTGAAGCTTACTGGATTAAGAAAAAGCAATGGGAAAAAGAAAATCCAGGAAAAGAATGCGATGATGATAACTGGTGTAATTTTACTGCGCATTTATCTGCGTTAAAGAGTGCGATTGCAGAATCTAGTCATACATTTTTTGACATTTGTAGTTTATTTGAAGGGCCAGGAATCGTTTGTGATGCATTGAATTCAATTCAATATGTGATTGAAGGAGATGGCACTGAAGCAACATTCGCACTTGCTTCAATGATTCCAGGAGTATCATGGTTTCAAGCAGGAAGAAGATGGAAAAAAGTGATAAAGCTTGCCGACGGGAAAACGGCGCATGTAGCGTTATGGGTTGATGATGCTACCAATTATATAAAATTCTCTCATAATGATTCACAGGGCTATCGAAAACTCTGGGGAATAACTGATTCCAACATTCAAGGTCATCATTTGATACCAAAGACATTTGTAAATCATCCAGTAGTTCAAAAAGCAGCCAAATTCAAAAATGCTCCATTTCATATGAATGATATCCCCAATGGGAAAGGTATTAGTAAATTGTATCACAATGGATCACATCCTGATTATAGTACTTTTATCGGGAATAAATTAAACGAACTGGGTCAACAGGGGCACAATGAAGAAAAATTAGCAGAAATATTGGCTAATTGGCAAACTCTATTGAGGAATAAAATTGATGAATTCCCAACAACGAATATCAATGAGATACCAATGCCCGTTTTACCAATGAATTAATTCTTGTCCTATGGAATACTTTTTATTGAAACCCAAAGTTTTAAGAAATCGAAAATATCCGCAAAGTGAAAGTTGGATTGGAAGATATGATTACGAGTCAGAAAACTCGATTCAAAAAATCAATCATTTTAAGCCCATTGATTTTGAAATAGAAGTTCCTGACTTTGAATTGCACGAAAAATCGGAATGGACTGACAATGTAAGCTGCATTCAATTTATGGGATTCTCCACTTTAATGGTTAGTCAAAAGTTAGCTGAATTACTTGAAGAGTTAAGCCCTGATAAATGGCAGTTTTACAACTTAAACCTTACCAAGAAAAGTGAAAGTCGAGTTTATAAAATGGCTTATTTAAGTCGTGTTCAAAACGAAATGATTGATTTTTCGAAATCCACATTTTTTTATGCTGAAGGAAGTTATGAAAACACGTCTGTTAGTTTGGTGAAATTTAGCAATTCAAGTGAATATAATAGAGAATTATTGAGGATTACAAATTCGAAAGCCAATAAGAGATTACATTATCATGAGATTTCTTTAGTGAATGACAGAACTGAGGACGTATTTCGTCTGTATAATTTAGTAAATAATATTGTTGTAAGTGAAAACTTTAAAAGTGAGTGTGAAAAGAGAAATATTTCAGGCTTTGAAATGGTTTCTTTTGATACCGTGGCGCAGAATTATCATTTTAAATTTGATCAATATCAAGTTGAAAACATTAGCTAGCTCGGTCTCAAGAACTATGAATGAATAATTAGTTTTCTTAAGCCTCTGCTTTAATTGGTGGGGGCTTTTTGTGAAATAATTCGTAACAAATGTGTAAAACATTAATAATCAGCATTTTAAATACATGATTGTCATTATTTTTCCATTATTAACACTTCTTTTGTACAGTAATATGATAATACATCGTTGGTTTAGTAGTACTTTTGCACTAGATTTGAGTACAGCGCCTATCATCGAACCGTTAGCAATCAGTAGAAAACGCTCTTTTATTGGCGCAAATTTTGGACAGTATATTTTTTAAACCCTAAATTTTTAGTTATGGAATCTATAAAACGGATAGATGAAAGAACTATAGAGATTTCTCTATCTACAATCGTTTTTGAGGAAGACGGGTTATTTGTTTGTTTATCTCCAGCCTTGAACACTTCGGGTTATGGTAGCTCTAGAGAAGATGCTATAGAGTCATTTAAAATAGTTGTTGAAGACTTCATTGAAGATAACTTAAGAAAAGAAAAGCTGGAAAACGCCCTTTTGGCTTTAGGTTGGGCTTACGATGACAAAGAGGTCCATGGGGACTTAGATGGAAAGACTTTAAAAAGAGAAATGTCAGAGTATTCGGGCATAGCTACACAAGGGGTCTTTTACGCTTATTCTGAGACGATCGCAGCTGTAGCTTAGTCTTTTAAGATTAAATAATTTGAGACATTATGGGAATTCGGGCAATTCCTTTGGAAAGATGGAGGGAGTTTTTAAAAGCTCAAAACCTATCAATTTTAAGGACAAAAGGAGGTCATGAAATGTGGGGTAATGATGACCTTAATTTAATACGTAGTATCGTTGTTCAATCTCATGTCCCTGTAGTCCCTATGACGAATATTCATACTTGCCTCAGAACGTTAGGAATATCTAATTCTGAGTTCGAGCAGCTTTTGAAAAAGAAGAAGATTCTAAACGTTGATGCAATTAGGCCAAAAGAATCAAAAGAGACATATTTTGCTATCACTTATCTACATAATAATTCTTCTCAAAGATGTGTATCAGTTTGTGCTCCAAATAAGACAATAGCTGCTGATAAGTTTTACTTTGAACATGGGTACAAATCACCTATTGTTTCGATTGATAAACAAGCAAATGACTAAAGCATCTCATCAAGCTTATCCCCTTCAAAGTCGAATCCTAAATCTTTGAGATAGTTCTCAGTTACTTTCGTATTGTCATGATTCATATTTCTACTAATCTGATCAATTGAAGCTCCCTTTTGAAGTAGGATAGATGCGTATTGATGTCTAAACGTGTAAGAAGTAATATTTTGGTCTATGCCTTGGATAGTCGCAATTTCACGCATAGATTTATTGAACTTGGTCCGACACTTTTTAACCCGGTTTTTAATTTGGTCCTCAGTTTGATGAAACTCTGAAAGTATAGGGAATAGATAGGGACCATCACCAGCGAAATAGGATAAAATAGTCTTGTGCCTATCTGTAAATTTTATGTTCTCGTTTTTACCCGTCTTTGACCGTTTATAAACTATTCTACCATTGATAATATTGGATTGCTTAAGCTTTGCAAGGTCAATAAAGTTTATGCCTCTAGTAAAATATATCCATTGAGCAAGTAAGAAGTCTTTTTGTAGGTGTGGATGCTCATTTGAATCGAATGACATAAAGCGGTCAAAGTCCTCTAAACTTAATGCCTTTGGGTTTTTGGTCGTTTTGGGTATTTGGTAGAGTTTATCTCTTTTATGTTTACTGAAAGGGTAGTATTCCTTTCTATAGAGCTTTTCAGCTATTGCAGAGTTTAGAACGGCTCGAATATTTCGCATCCTTACTGAGATGCCTCCATTGGTCCCATTGTTTGCCCTGAGATGTCTCTCGAATCGTTTTAAGAAGTCTGGATCTATTTCATAAAAGGAGAGATTAGCCGAGTGAAATTTTTGAAGTGCTTTTTTGGTTTCGGTGTATGATGTAGCCGTTCCGATCCTATTGTCTTTTTTCATCTCAGCGATCAATTTATCGTAATAGGTGTAAATGTCATCACTTTGAGAGTTGTCAATTGGATCAAGTCTTTTATTAAACTCCTCTTTGTAGGATTTGAAAGTGAAAGGCTTATTTGAGGATCTGAAATACTCTAGTACTGACTCAGCGGTCTCATTGATAGCATTGATCTTTATGGAGAGGTCTTTAAATCTTGATAGAGTTGCATGGTCCTTTGATCGAGGTCTCTTTAGTTTGTTTTGTTCAAAGCTCCATTCTGAGGCGTTGAATTTAAGCCCTAGAGAGAACCTTGATACTTTAGAGTCATTCACCACTACCAGCATTAAAGGGTGCTTTCCATCTGAGAGCGTTTTTTGTTTGTATAGTATTGTTTTTGCAGTAGGCATAAAAAAGCGGTGTAAGCTATGGTGTAAGTAAAATATGAAAAGTTATGAAAAAGAATGATATATTTGAAATACTGTAAATCAACTGATTACGTATAAAATGCTATATAAAGATAAGTAAAGAAAAGGGATAAAACCTGCTTTGGGAGCAGGGGGTCGCAGGTTCGAATCCTGCCGCCCCGACAAACA
>JAHDGD010000099.1:7298-14427 GCA_020627825.1 Saprospiraceae bacterium | reverse complement strand
CCTAACCATTTAAAAGGTTTCTGATAAAATTCCTTATCCATTATTCACGTTAAATGGTAAATGAGGAATTTTTTCGTACGATGCACCTTCTTCATCAAGCTTGAATACATGTTGATTCTTTCCGTTGGTTACAACAAGATAAGGCACTTTTAAGGGTATATTATAGTGACTTACCTGTTCAAGAACATCTATTGAAAGATCTACGAACATCGATTTGCACTCAACAAGAATGAGGGGTTGAACTAGGTCATCATATACCATGATATCGAAGCGTTTTTTCAATCCATTGATTTTTATTCCCCTCTCTACTGCTATTTTTAGTCTACTATAACCCAAGCCGTTTATCAAGTAGTTCACATAGGCTTGTCGCACAAGTTCTTCAGGTTGCAGCACCAATTCTTTTTTGCGTATAGAGCAGAAAATCATCTTCTTTCCTGCTTTTTCAGCAATTTTCAGATCAGAGGTATAGTCTAAGATATCATGCATTTAAGGAAATTGCATGTTGAGAAATTAATTCATTTATATAGTCCTTTCTGTGCAATTGTGTTCTATCTATTGCAATGGTATAATAACCTGATAGTTGCAAGGCTTTAATTTTCGAAATATGTCTATAAATATCAGAGGCATCTTTAAATTTCAAGCTACTTTGATCGTAAAAGTAATAGCCTTTCTGCGCATCATTCAGAAAAAATTCAGTTAACACTTTGAATCCATTTTGAGGTATATGTAGATGTTTTCCTTTAGCAGTTATCTCTGAAAGAAGTTCGACCACATCTTCATAGGCGCTAGAGATGATGACATTGTGCTCAGGTGTTAAAAACAGGTCAAGTAGATCGGATTCTTCAATAAAGAAAGTTGCTAAGGTCTTGCTGGCCGCTAATTTAAAATTTAATTCATCTGTACTTTCATCAGGTAAGACCAATGATTCGTGCAATATCGAAGATTCATCATATTGGTTATTTTTTTTGGGCTTTAAGCCCAAAACAGCTTTAAAAGGAATTGCTTTTTCAGACGAAAATACTACTTCTTGATCTGCAAGATAAATCAGTACGGTTTCCTTTCTTTCTTTAGTCTCTACTTCCTCCAATGGACAAAAAGAAATCGTGCTGTTGTGCTTTTTTGAAAGGGAACTGATATGGATTACAAAGTCAAATCGCAATTGCTCCCAACACATATCAAGCTGTTCTATCATCCCAAAAACACTAGACTGCGTTGACATTCTATGCTGATCCAACATTCTCTTCAAAAACCATTGATCAAAAACAGCTTGCCAATGTTCCTTAGGAATTTTTTTAAAAGACTCTATTACCTCTTTTTCATCATCGGATAAAAATGCGACAAAATGCATCCATTTACTGTAGTTACGGTCTGGATCCAATTCAAACTTTCCATTTTCCAACATAGAAATCATGTTTTTCAACTGTTCCAATGTAATAGAAAGTGACAATGCATTCATGGAAGTTTCTTGTTTAAAAATGCAACTGTTGTTTACATCTTTGATCAGCTGAGTTAGATCAATAAACAGATTCGACATATCATCAGAATGTACATTCCGTACATTTAACATCTTTACTTCCTGTTCCAGCCTATGGTGAAAAAAGCTTGTTAGCCTATTTAATTCACTTTGTACATACTCCACCGTCAAGTTTTGAAGTGTCTCTTTCTTATCCCCACATAAAATCTTACATTCTTGAAGCAATGAATTCCATTTTTCAATTAGATCATTTTTGGGCTCGAGCCCAAAATAACTTTCCATAGCCATTCCCAGTTCACAATAGGTTTTAAGTTTGGATGCTTTTGCATCAAATTCTGTTATGCGTACTTGCTTATAATCGATAAGAAATTGAGCTAATTTCTGTTCAATTCTCCGAGCTCTGTTCAGAAAAGAATCCACATATTTTATAGGTGCATTTCGTTGAACATCTTCTTGTGAAATGAAAGCATTATCAGATACCACTCCCTGTTGAAGCACATACATTACTTCTTCATCTAGAAGAGGAGCAGCAATTCGCAATTTCTTTTTATAATGAGTATATAATGCTGAGGTAAATGGAGTTTCGAGGGTATCAGGCAGATTATATAAATCTGCTTGCTGGTTAGAATGACGCGTGAACATATCGACCATTTCCCAAAACCCTTGCTCTCCAAAAAGCTTTTTATTGCTGTCTTCAAGATGTTGGATCAAAGATTCTGTTATTTTGTTAATGGAATGAACAAGCTCAAAAAAAGAGAGTACGTTTTCTTGGGAATTCTGAGATAACATAGAAAGTTCGTCCAATCCATCCAAGAATGTTTCATCTTGATAAGCAATTAAAATAGACTCCCCCATTGCCGTAGCCTCAATCAATGCATCAATGAGTATTTTCTTTTTAAAATCAGCTGAATGATAAGGTAAGGAGTGATATGAAAAAGGTGATAAAGGAGATACTAGCTTCATATTATTCAACAATTCCACCTCCTATTTTCTCGCCATTCTTATAATCATATTCTAAGATAACTTTACCATCTTCGTTAAAATGTCTCATCTTACCATCCAATTCATTATCCTTGTAATACGTCTCTTTTACGAGTGTCATCTTTGAATTATAGTCTTTAACAAAACCGTTAATTTTTCCTTGTTTATATTGCACCTTCTTTACTGGTCGTCCGCTTTTGAATTCACCATATAACCCATGAAGTTGATTGTTCATGTAATTAGCTTGTTTCAACAATTTACCCCTTTCATCGAATTCAATAAAAGGACCAGTAAAAATACCGTTAGTATAAGAACTTATGGTTTGGATATATCCTTCCTTCGGATAGTAAACGGTCCAAGTTCCTTGACGAACTCCATTGCTTACATAGCCTTCTTCATATAATTCCCCAGTGGAATGATTCCGACTAACTTTTTGCCAATCCGATCCAGGAACATCTTCAACAGTATATAAACTAAGATCAACACGAGCTGCACTTGCGTCAACATTCGTTTTTTCTGAACAAGAATAAATAAGCACCATTAAAAGCACTCCTATGAAATAGTGAATAATGCGGTTCATACTCTATTTTCTTTTATACAAATATATACATTGCTTAACATATATGGAATATTATCATATGATAATAAAACAAAATAAAAAGGAACGAAATGATCTTTACGGAACTAGTACTTTGATAGGCTTATATGGTACTTCCCCCTTAAAGGTGATAAAATACACTCCTTTAGGAAGTTCAGAAACGTCACAATCAACTGATGACTTTGTAAGAGTAACTTTAGAAATAAGGGTTTGCCCATTAGTTGAAACAAAATGAAATTCCTTGATATCACTAGGGATTTTTTCTAATCGAATGGTAGACTTGTTCGGATATTGCACATATATTTCGGATTCACTTGATTCTATTTTTGTTGAAGAAATTGTTTCTAGAATACTAAAGTCATTAAATAAGACTTCTTCATCACGAAGATCTTGCGCATTATCAAGACTTCTGTATATACCCCATTTTGGTCTTGCGAATTCTACTCCTGGTCTCCAGTTTTGAATATCATTATTGGAATATTCCATTAGAATTTCTCCGTCTGATACTTTTTTAATTTCCAGAGCATATGTTCCATCATTTCCATAAGTTATGGTTTCAGTTACTTCTACCCACTCACCATAAAAAGGTTCAAGGGGAACTTGGGTTAAGGTAGATTGGCTACCAGTTGAAGCAAATCGAAGTTCCATGCGATCAGGTGAAGCTTTTCGTGCTGTCAAGGTATACATGGGAAGGCTTTCATTTTCACCACCTACAGGTTTGATTTGGTGAAGATGTGTAAAGTTTGGAGAAGTTTGAAAACCTAGTGGCAATTTAAATTTCCATCTATACATCACTTGTTCCCCTTCTATTGCGAGAAGATTAGTAGGAGATTGACTATATGTTTTTATTTCATTCCGTTGCCTATCGAAATTTAGGCAACGATCATCATCAGGTTCAACATGTAGTATAAATTTGAATACAAAAGATGCTACATCATTGTCGTATACCTCCTCTATATGTCGTCCAAAATCTTCATGATTACAATCAGGGACTTCTATCGGATCTTGACCAGGCGCTAAAATGGAAGTAATAAGCTCATAAGTATCGCCTTCACCGTCTGCACTCAAAGTCACTTGAGTAAGTCCAGGACTAGGCATCATCCAAATCATCAAAAAGCAGAAAAGAATCTTTTTAATTGTATGCATAACAAAGAATTGATCTTGTTTTATCAAACTATAAACACAGATAAAAATCTTGATTTATTCACCTTATCGTTTTTTTAACAATTAAGAGAAAAACGGCTAAACTTAAGTAAAAATGGGCACTTTCGCACTAACATTATAAAATTATCAATTTAAAAATGTTAAAATTATTCTCAAAATAGGGGGTTTTTAAAAAATTGAATGTCTTATTAACGAATACAGCAAATAGAGATGAAATAAAAACTGTTGTATTTAAATTCAATAAAACCCTCCATACTCTCCGAAACTACAGGTAAACTGTAGTGGTTTCCGAATAATTTGATGTATCAAATTAACAGAAGAAGTCTTGTAATGAGACTAAGAGAGAAAGAATATTATTATATATTATAAAAATACTTAATACGTACAAAACTGATTTAAAACATATATTAACATAATACTCATAAAAATTAAATAGCAAACACTTAAATTATGAATTTTATTAAACCTTTACTTTCCTTATTTCTCTTTGTGGTATGTTTACCATTATCTCAGGCACAGTTGGATGTGGTTTTGGGAACTAATAATGAGCCTATTACAGAGATTAAATTTGACTACTTGGGATCTACGATAACGCAGACTGCTGGTGTGACTTCCAATACAGTAGCAACAACACCTGTGGCGTTAGAATATATTGAAATTAATGGATCTACCTTACTTTATCCATATGATGAAGGTTCCGTATCAAAGAATAATAATTATACTGCAAATACCAATGGGGTTGGAGTACATTTGGAAGGCCAACTAATAGACTCCGGAGACCCTACTTTTGTAGGAGCTTTTGAAGATCTTGCGAATAATGCAGATTTGATGAACTTCTTATATTATGATGGAAGTTCAAATCTTCCACCAGCAGGAGATATTGATATTACTTTTGCAAAAGGATTTGAAGCTGATGATTATCTAGCAGTAGGTGAGCGAAATGGGAACACTTATTTCACTTTAACACCTATTGACGAATTCGGTAATATTATTTCAGGTTCCACATCGGTTCGTTTTGGATTTACACCTGGTACTTCTTCTGGAAACGGAACAACAAGATACGATTGGGATATAGGATACTCTCCAACAAATCAATCATCTCAATCTATGATTTATTCTGTGGTAAAAGCAGATTTATTCAATATAGGTTCTGACGCTATTTTTGGATTTCGAATTGATAACTTAGGAGATGCTGACGTAAAATTAATGGCGTTGAGCGAAACTGATTTCGCCGATAACCCTACTAATACACAGATTGCAGGATTGAGTGGAAATGTTTTCAATGATTTTGATGGTTTAATGGATGCAACAGTTGATGGAACGACAATAAATACACCGGATGGCACACAATTATATGCAAATTTATATGATCCTGTTACAGGAGATGTTATTGCAACTACTCCAATTGCTGCCGATGGTTCTTACGAGTTTCTTGATTTAGCACCAAATACCGATTATGCTGTCTCAGTTTCTATAAATGAAGGTACTGAAGGTGCTGCACTACCTGCTCAAGAACTTCCAGCTGGTTGGATATATACAGGAGACACACAAGGAACAACTGCCGGTGATGATGGGACACCTGATGGGATGCAAACATTAATTTCCGTTGCAGAAGTTTTAGAGCCAGAAGTTAATTTTGGTATTGAAGAAACACCAACCTCTGATACATATTCTTATGCAATAAGTGATCCTGCTCCTAATTCAACCTTTACTATAGGAAGTGATATTACGAGTGATTTAAGTGGAACAGATCCTGAAGAAGGAGCTCTTGGAACAGGTGCTACATTTGGAATAACGAGTTTACCTACAAGCGGAAACACATTGATGTATAATGGTGTAGCAATAACTGTAGGAGAAGATGGAATTAATCCGCCAAGTGCAACGAATCCTGCAATCATACCAAATTATGATCCTTCTTTATTAGAAATCGTATTTGATGGAGTTGCTTCTCAAACTCAAACAGAATTCGAATATGTTGTTTATGATGAAGCAATGCAAGCATCTGAACCAACTACTTATACTTTGCAATATGCTTCATTACCAGTAGAATGGGAATATTTCAGAGTGGAAAAAATGGGGAATAAAGCAACCATTCATTTTGCAACTGCGATGGAAATCAACACAAGTCATTTCGAGATTGAAAAATCAAAAGATGGTATTGAATTTTATCCTATCGCAGATCTTGAAGCACAAGGTCTATCAACTGAAACAGTCCGATATTCATTTGTCGATCAAAATGTAAAAGTAGGTTCTAACTACTACAGAGTGAAACAAATAGACTTAAACGGAGCATACAGCTATACGGATATCAAGATGATTACAGGCGATTTAGTAGCCGATACAAAAGTGTATCCTAATCCAGTATCTGCTCATTCAACTATGTTAAATTTACAAATTGAGTCTACGAATGAACAAGAAACAATCTATATTTACAATATGCTTGGGTTACAGGTAAAAGAATTAACCCTATACACATCAAAAGGAAGTGTTGAAACGCATCAAATAAATATAGGTAATTTAGAGACTGGAAATTATGTAATTAAATTTTCAGATCGCGCTGAAAGTATAGTTTTCACCATCGTGAAATAAACTTACAAAAGCAACAGGTTAAATTACCGTAAGGTAAACCAATTAAACAATATTGGGGGAGCTCTATTAAGTAGGTCTTCCCCATTTTTTTTGCACCAACATGCGCAAATAGAAAAATACTATCAAAGATCAAGATATATTTCTAGTGGGAGCAATAAATTGTATTCTCTATCAAACAAAAAGTATTCTTGAGGGCAGTTCGATTAACTTTCTTATGTTGAAAGTAGAGTGCTTCTTAACGATGCTTGAGGAAAGATCATGTTGAATACTGAACACCGAAGTTTAAAGGTTGCAGATTCTCTAAAGAAATTTCTTAATTTTCT
>JAHDGD010000099.1:0-7198 GCA_020627825.1 Saprospiraceae bacterium | reverse complement strand
CTGAACACCGAAGTTTAAAGGTTGCAGATTCTCTAAAGAAATTTCTTAATTTTCTTTGCGCTATAGATGGAGTGCTTGTCACGAACGCTAGTGAGTGATGAGGTGATTGCCGAGACACGAAATACTTCGACCCAATGGCCTCTTTTTTGAGGAGAGTGGGGCTTGCCTCTGATGCGCTCGGCATAAACTTCTCGACCATGTGGGACCCAAAAAAGACATATTCCACCACTTTTTCGTCTTGATCCACTATTAACCTGAATTCGGAATTACTAGCTCGCAATTGATTGAATAGTATGCACTTGATTTTCAATGAATCATATAGACTTTAAACATTATCTGATCTTGAAATTCAATCTTTGGATTAGATATTTTAAGGGAAATCAAAGCATTCCACTTTCTACAGTGTTGTTTTTTATTTCATGTGGCTCGCCACATTTTCAACAATACGCCTTGAATAAAGCGTTTCCTTAAATTTTGCTTTCCCAATTAATCCCAAATTCAAGCTATTACATCCTTCTGTTCAATATCCAGATTGAAAAGTGCTTGATTTTTTGCGATTAAATCTATCAACACCTCTTCATTAAGGTCCGCTAACTTATTTACATAGAGACACCCTCTACCCCATTTGCATTTACCAAGTCTTGAAAGTAGATCTTGCTCTGTCTCTAAATCCAATTTCATGTATAATGTTAATTTTGCTTTTCGAGGAGCAAAGCCACATTGAAACCATGTGAATTCATCTTTACTACCTTTTCGTTTATACGTGTATTGGCCAAATCCTATGAGAAAATCAGGGATCTTATCATTCCCCCATACTATCGCTTTATGTCCAGTATGCTTTTCAAAAAGATGTAACAATGCATAAGCATCTTTGATCTTCTGTGCATGCTGAATGGCTTCGATAAAATCTTGAACACTTCTATTCGATGGTGTAGTAACTAAAGATGACATGTTGAAAGAATTTTTAGTGTAGTAATATTATATGTGAATATTATGTTTAACACAAACAGAACATATCTCGTATACTACATTAAATCTTTGCAAGTTAAAGTTTGTCTTTTATTGACAACCTAAATCAATTTGACTTTGAAAATCTCCATTCGGAAAGCAATTACCTGACAATACTTCTTCTGGTTGATATCGCAATAAATCGGGATCGCGTAATGCATTATCAAGGAAGGCTGTCAACTGATTGATTTCTTCTTCTGATAAAAATAAAGGATTGTATTTTTCAGAAAGTTGTTCGGCTGGAACATTGGGATTTTCTCCTATCCCTTCGTTGAAATATTCTACGACACTTTTTATACTGGTATGTGAGGCTCCATGGAAGTAAAATTCTGTGTCTCTCATATTATATAATTGAGGAACTTTGAATTTATAATTATCTGCTGGATTCCCAGTAAATCCACCTCTTCCTAAATTACGTAAATCTGCAGCACTTGTTCTAAAACTAGGTCTCTGATACATATCATTGACACCAAGTGCATGAAATTCAAGTGAACTAAATCCTGGACCATTATGGCAACTTGTACATGCAGCTTTCCCAAAAAACAACATGGCTCCAGCTTTCTCTTCATCTGTCATGGCAAATGGATCGCCTTTTAACCAATCTTGAAATGGAGCCTTGCTAGGAAATACAGTTCTTAAATAAGCTGACAACGCAAATGATGCGGTCGTATCGCTATATCGATTCGTCTCAGGAAAATCTGGAAATGCTTGATCGAATAAATCTTTATATCCATTTAATTCAACAGCTTCTTCATCATAATGCATTTTGTGTGTATGAATGCCATCTATATTCTGTGCTTCCATACCTTGCACACCTAGATTGTTAAATCCCAAAACACCTACCCATAAATCTTCTGTTCCTTCATTTACACCAAAAGAACCAAATGAGCCATTCCACATCGTATTTTCTACAAAAGCTACACTTAAGAGGCTAAGAGGTCTAGCACCTTGCACATCCATCTCCCCTTCTTCGTAATTTACATTTTTCACACGTTCTTCACCATTTATACCGAAACCTACACCTCCATCAGCAATTCCTTGTGCACTACCAGGGCGGAATCCAGCACTTGGAAGATGACAAGTGGCACAACTAAAGGTACCTATATTTTCAACCGCCGCCGCCTCTGTTCCAAAAGCTGTTTCAAAAAACAACAATTTACCCAAAGCAACTTTTTCATCTGTCAAGGGATTCTTTATTTCTTGCGGAATTGAATTATAATCATCACTTTCTGGTAAAACCCAATACTCTAATGTATTGTCTTCAGCTGCATTTCTAACCATTTGTTTTAAAGTGGAATCCAACTCGTCCACAGGCACCATGGACATCTTCGTACACGCCGTAATAATCAAGAGTGCTGTGATCAGCACGATGAAAGGGATTTTAGACATAGTCATTTCGGATTTTGGAACTGTAAATATATTAAAAATTCTTTTAATGTATAAACAATTCCCAACCAGTGTTTTAAAAAAATAGAGCTAGCTAATAATTTGCAACGCAAACTTAAGCATTATAAATTTTAATATCTATAAATTTAGTAGAAAAATTGAATGATGTAATATGAACGCCATCACCTCACTTTTGTTGAGATTTCATGCCGATAACATAGGGGGCATATCTGTTTTTACTCTTCACTTTGTCGGTCGAGAAAAGGACCAATATTGAAGGCAACCCATTTTTCCTTTTCTTCTATTTCGATTTTTACTTGCTCCAGCCTTTTTAACAGTTTCGTTTGTCCCATATATCCCCATTTCTGATGTTTTAGAACATGATGCAAATCTTCGCAATGTAAAACCATATAAAAAAGGGCACCATTTACTTCTTCTTTACTTTCCAAAACACTCGTGACTAAAGTTTTATACTTCTCTTCTTCAAGATCGCCTTCCTCTGTTTTACCAGCTTTATCCAACAGATATAGCAAATTCAAATGAACATTAAGATTAATTATGTCATCTTCTAATATTTGATAACATAAATCAATAAGAGGTTCATATGAAATCGTATCATACACAATGGAATCTCCTTCTATGGTATCGATCCCATTAAACATCATCAATTCCATAAGAGAATCCTGTAATACATGAGGTTCTGTAGGACTGTAAAAATCTTGAAATTTAGCACCGTAATAAAAATGTACTTTTTCTTCGGTTGTCATGTAAGAAGCAGAATCTTGATACAGTGCCATTAACTTGGGATAATATAAATCAGATTCCTCATCCATAATCTGGACTTCTATGATGTCATAGAATAAACTATCGGATAGTTGTGCATTGCACCACACAGGTAGAAGTGCACACAAGAGTGCAATTGTTTTTATTCGCATTAAGGATCGTTTTTACAAAAATATTAATTTTTTTTATAATATGTAAATTATTGATTTATTTAACACCTATCTATTCTATTGACCACTTTTCACATACGGTTAATAAACGATTCATTAAGATCGAAAACACCCAGCTGAAGCAATAACTTAGGCGAATTTTAGGCAAGGCTAGATCTAGTTATATCATTTAAATTTTGGATTGACGATTAAACCCGCATTGTGCATTAGAGCTTTGTTATGAAGGCTGAAAACACTATAAAATCAGGCGATTTGGAAGATTTATCATAGCATCGCTATGGTTAATCTGAAAACGCCAGTGTAGCGTTGATTTTGACGTAATTTATGCCCGCAATAGTTTGTCTTATGCATAATGCGGGTATAGGAGAGATCAAAGCATTCCACTTTCTTCTGCGTTGTTTTATTTCAATGTGTCTCGACACATTTTCAACAAAACGCCTTGAATAAAGCGTTTCCTTTAATTTTTGCTTTCGCAATTAATCCCGAACTCAGGTTTTTATTACTATTTCTGCTATGGTAAAAAGAACTGTAGCTAAACATATGAATATAGGTGCGATCACATTCACTTCACCCATTCCTTTTGGGCGAAAGCCCTTTTCGTTCCGCCCTTACCTTCATAAAAAAAAGACCTCACACCAGTGAAGTCTTTTCTTTTGGGCGAAAGCCCTATACACTTTATAAGTTAACGTCCCCTACTCGGTTTTGTCCGCTTTTCTTTTCGCAGCTTTTTGCATAGGATTCATTCCTGCATCAAACTTATTCGACTTAAATACTTCAAAACGATCCATTTTCACCTCATCCAATGGCCAAGAATTATTATCCGTATTGACATCAGCCGTTTCAAGATAGGGATCTAGTTTTATCGACTTCACCACTTTTTCCTTTACAAATACCTTCGAAAAATCATCTTCATTCAATCTCCATACTTCCACAGGAATATATTCTACTTCCTTTGTTCCATCTTCATAGGTCCACTCGATTATGACAGGCATCACCAATCCTCCTTTATTCGAAAAGAATAATTCGTAGTAGTTTTTACCATCAAACATTTCTTTCTTTTCTTCGTCACTATAAAGCTCCGCATATCGCGTATAAATACTTGTCGCCATAGAGTCGGGACCTTCCCACGGTCTATAATTCGTATAAATATCTCTCAATTCTTCATCTTTATCCACTGGGAATTCCATTCCTGCTTCTTTGTTTCTAGTCTGTGCAATATGCCCCAGTCGCGGTTGGATTTTATACGAATAGGTATCCACTTTTGTCACTGGATTATTTTCCATATCAACAGTAAACCATTCCACACTATCAAGGGAAATATCAACAGCATCCGTTGAATAAAACCATCCTGCCCAAAACCAATCCAAATCAACTGCACTCGCTTCTTCCATCGTACGGAAGAAATCTTCAGGTGTAGGGTGTTTGAAGGCCCATCGTCTGCAATACTCCTTGAACGCATAGTCAAACAATTCCCGTCCCATGATGGTCTCTCTCAAAATATTCAACGCCGTTGCAGGCTTATTATAAGCATTATTTCCATAGTCCTTTATGTTCTCGCTATTCGTCATAATCGGCTCTAGCTGAGACTTTGGGCTATCCATATAATTCACAATAAGGTGCGCCGGTCCACCTCTAGAAGGATAATTATTGTCAAATTCTTGTTCTGTCAAAAATTGCACAAAACTATTCAGTCCTTCATCAAACCATGCCCACTGACGCTCATCACTATTGATGATCATAGGGAAATAGTTATGGCCAACCTCATGAATCGTTACAAGGATTGCTGCATCCTTTGCACGTGCTGTATAAGTCCCGTCAGCTTCTGCGCGTCCAGGATTGAAACAGATCATAGGGTATTCCATACCATTAGCAGCCTCTACTGAAATGGCAACAGGATACGGATAAGGGATCGAGTACTTACTATAAGTAGTCAGCGTATGGTCAACCACCTTCGTGCTGTACTTGTTATAAATAGGATAAGCTTCCTTCCCATAATAACTCATTGCCATCACTTTTTCATTCAATTCCGTTTTGTGCGCCATCGCATCCCACACGAACTTCTTACTGGATGTCCATGCGAAATCTCTCACATTCTTCGCTTTATAAACCCATGTTTTTGTAGCGGAAGATTCCGGTGTCTTTTCATTCTCTAAAGCCTCGGCTTTTGTTACGATCTCTATTGGTTCAGTTGCTGTCTGCGCTTGTTGCCACCTTTTGTATTGAGCAGGAGTCAGCATCTTTTTGTAATTCTGACACTCGCCTGTAGCTCCCACAACATGATCAGCAGGAACTGTAATTTCTACTTCGTAATCTCCAAAATTCAGCGCAAACTCTCCCCTACCGACAAACTGCTTGTTTTGCCAACCTTCATAATCACTGTAGACACAAAGACGAGGAAACCATTGCACGATCGTGTACAGATAATTCCCATTATCTTCGAAATATTCGTAACCTCCACGACCCCATGAAGGGTTGTTCATCCGGTCGATCATTTTATAATTCCAGTCCACATTGAAAACGAATTTCTTACCAGGCTTAAGATCTGCTGGCAATTCAATGCGCATCATGGTATTGTTAATCGTATATTTCAATCGAGCGCCAGATTTATCCGTAACCTTAGTGATGTTTACACCATAATCATCTTGACCCCTCCATACCTCAAGTCTATTAAGCGCGCCTTCGCTCATTTGGGGACGAATTGTTGACGTATTTTGATAATGTTTTTGTGAAGTTTTAGCGTGCTCATTTTCATCAAGCTGCAACCACAAAAACTTCATCGTAGACGGGCTATTATTGTAATACGTGATGGTTTCCGATCCCGTAATACGTTGTTCTTTTGTATCGAGCGAGCATTTAATTTTATAATCTGCTCGTTGTTGCCAATAGTCAGGCCCAGGCGCCCCACCAGCTGTACGGTATGCATTTGGCGACCTCCATATAGGATCAAGTTGTTCAAATTTATTGGCGTGTGTAGCTTCTGCATTGTTTTTTATCAACTGAGCTTGGAGCCCTATTGATGTGAGAAACAGCAAAAGGAAGAAAATAGAAACTTTAGAATTCATAAAATGATTGTTTGCACGAAGATAATTGTTCTCCACAAACTATCCAGATGTTATCGACTTATTAAGATAATTTTTGGATTTATGAAGTGTAGAGTTCAATGAAGAGAAAGGATTTTTTTTATGGCCGCCTTAACCCTATGTTACGCAGCTCGCTATTCGCTCGGCTTCCAGCACTTCGTTGCTGGAATCTCAGCTCCCTTGGGTCGCTGACTGCTGCACAGCGGGGGCGGGAGAAGGCACTGAACTTTGTAAGTACACACCAAGCTGAAAATCTTCGCGGATTTTCAGAAGTAGGCGAGAACAAACAATTACTTAGCCATTGTTGGCAAATCGTTTTTTATTTCCATTTTTTGTCAGTCCGTCATATAAATCTTAAATTCCTATTTTACTCAGTTTTTCAGTTTTGATAAGGACCAACTATTCATAAAATTACACTTCTCCTTTCGGATGAAATAGTTGTGGTTTTCTAATGTATGAAGCAAATATTGTTGCAATTACAATTAAAATCGTCACTTCATAAGGTTTTCCCTTAAACATATGGATGAATACTATAAAAGTCATATAAAGAGCTAAAAGAAAAGTTCCGATTAGTATTGTTTTGTTGTACAAGAACAGTCCGGTTGAAATTAAAAGAAATATTCCAGTAGCAATCATAATACTGCTATTAGCTACAATTTTATCCGTTTGATTTGAATTCAGAATTTTATCCAAAGCGTTTGGGATATAAAACAATGTGATTACTAATGAAGGCAACCAACTTAATAATATCCGAAAAATTTTATTCATTTT
>JAHDGD010000098.1 GCA_020627825.1 Saprospiraceae bacterium | reverse complement strand
TATTTCAACCCATAAATTCTCTTCGCTGACTCTTTCTGCGAAATCTCTGATGTAACCTCAGGATATAAAATATAGCTTGGTGAAAGAATTTCTTTTATAGATACTGGGGTAATTTCAAACACCGTATGAAATGGAAATAATCCTTTGGTCATCTCTTCTAGAATGCCTTTATAAATTGCATATGATGCATGTTCCTTATCGATCACTTTGGCATCTCCTTTTACTTTCCATCCTTTCTGAATGAGAACATCTACAAAAGAAACACAGGCTTTTGGGTGTTGATTGATGTTCTTTTTTGACTGAGGCGAAGCGATGTTCGCTATGATGATTTTATCTTTATAAAAAGTAAAGATTTCTTTCGGTGACACACTAGGAAAATCACCATCATATGTTGCCAACCAACACAAGACGCAATCGCTCAAGCTTTTCTTTACGGCTTCCGTTAATAACATTGTTTTATTTTACAGATGGCGTTCAGCGTGATAAGAAGACCGTACCAATGGACCACTTTCTACAAAGTCAAACCCCATTTTCTCACCTTCTATTCGATATGCTTCAAATACGTCAGGATGTACAAATTCTTCTACATTCAAGTGATTCTTAGTAGGCTGTAAATATTGCCCTATCGTGACTACATCAACTCCTACCTCCCTTAAATCAGATAAGGTTTCTATGACTTGATCTTTCGTCTCTCCTAGTCCAACCATGAATCCCGTTTTTGTACGTTTACCAAAGTCTTTGATTCGTTTCAATTCTTCGAGACTTCTGTCGTATTTCGCTTGAGGACGAACTTTTCTATACAATGCACGAACCGTCTCCATATTATGACTGACAACTTCTTGTCCACCACTGATCATTCGTTCGAGCGCTTCCCAGTTTGCTCGCACATCAGGAATCAATGTTTCTATGGTTGTGGATGGTGATTCTTTTTTAACATTCACTACAGTCTGATACCATATCTCAGCGCCTCGATCTTTCAGTTCATCTCGATTTACAGAGGTTATAACTGCGTGCTTTACTTCCATTAATCGGATCGCTTCTGCTACTCTTCTTGGTTCATCTTCATCATATTCTGGTGGACGTCCTGTTTTAACTGCACAAAAAGAACAAGATCGAGTACATACATCTCCCAATATCATAAAAGTTGCCGTACCAGCTCCCCAACATTCTCCCATATTCGGGCAATTTCCCGATTGGCAGATTGTATGCAAGTTATAGGTATCTACTAAGTTACGAACACGCTTATAGTCAGGACCTGTTGGTAGCTTTACGCGCAACCAATCAGGCTTTTTAGTTCTCGGTTCTTTCTTTGATACTACAGGTAAATCTATCAAGTCAATCTATTTAATAAAGAAACGCATCAAAAAGATGCTTGCACAAACTTATAACAAAAAAACTATTCTCTGGTTCCAAAATGAGCCGCGACATAAATATTGATGAATATGGGCGAATTCGAATGTTGCTCATTTTCAACAATCAAGGGCATTTTTATTCCAAAATAATCAACCATTATTCCAACTTCGACCGCTCGGACATATTGATCATATGCTCCTAGTGCAAAGTGAGCTCCTGCTCTAGCTTGAATTCCTGGTCGAATCGAAGAATTTAAAAAAGTAGTTAGATCAGTTGATCGACCAAAGATTGATGAGTAATCTAAAAATAATTCTGGATCATCATCATACGTAATAAAAACTGGTTCTTTAAGTCCGGTGTTTTCATTCGGAACTAAATATATATTTTGAACAGGACGCAATATACCTAGCACTGGACCCACTTCATAATTATACCCTACCGCTACACCTCTTCTTTTTGCCTTTTCAGATTTATACCGTTTATTCCCCACCCCAGCTCGGATAAGATAAAGGTAATTTTGTTTCCCGAACCTAAAACTCCTACTGTTTCCTATTGGCGGTTCACCTGGTAAGTTTTTATTCTGACTTTCTTCCAGTGGATGCGTAATGTATCCTAATCCCAAATGATAATAGAAGGTTTTGTAATATGTTCGCAATTTCCCAAAATTCATACCCGCAGCAAAACCATTTGTATGCAGCGTAATTTCGTATGCTCTTTCTGTATTGTAAACAATACCTTTATATTCATACTCCAAGCCTTTTGGCTGTATTGTCTTTTGGGCCCCAGCCCAATAACCAAAAAGGCAGAAAAAAGGAATTATAAAAGCTACATTGTTCATTTTCATTATCTCAAATATACAAACTCGTTTTGTAGGTTAACAAATAAACGTGATTTTTGATTTTCAATTACATCTATAATGAGTTCTTTTTCACCACAATTGATCATACTTGTCGTCATCGGCTACTTTGTTTTCTTATCGTTGATCTCATGGTTTACTTCCAAAAATGCCAATAACGCCACTTTTTTTAGTGCGAATAAAAAATCACCTTGGCTACTGGTTGCCATCGGTATGATTGGCGCTTCATTAAGTGGTGTTACCTTTATTTCTATTCCTGGGTTAGTAGGGGCTGATGGGACAAACCAAGCCTTTTCTTATATGCAAATGGTGTTTGGTTACTTGATTGGTTATGCTTTGATCGCATTTGTGTTAATGCCAATTTATTATCGATGGAAAGTCGTTTCTATTTATTCCTATCTAGGTAATAAAATAGGGTTTTACTCACATAAAACAGCAGCTTTTTTCTTCTTGATTTCAAGAATTGCAGGCGCTTCGATGCGCTTATTCTTAGTGGCAATTGTCTTCCAAAAGTTTGTAATGGATGCCTATAATGTTCCATTTATACTGACTGTTCTTATTACGATTGCCTTGATATGGGTCTATACTTTCAGAGGCGGAATCAAAACGATTGTGTGGACGGATACGATCCAAACCATCACCATGTTGTGCGCTGTTGCTTTAACAATTGGTGCCATTCTTCATACGCTTGATATGTCGTTCATAGAAATGTGGGATCTCATGAGTTCTCGTGGTTTGAATAAGATTTTCTTTTTCGAAGAGGGCTGGAACGATAGCAATAATTTTTTCAAGCAAGTGATAGGTGGTGCGATTATAACCTTAGCAATGACGGGAATGGATCAAGATATGATGCAAAAGAACATCACCTGTAAAAATTTAGGAGATGCACAGAAGAACATAGGTGTTTTCTCTATCATTCTCATTTTCGCGAATTTGTTATTTCTTACATTGGGTGCTATGTTGTACATTTTTGCGATGGAGAAGGGAATAGAGATTCCTGCAAAAACGGATCATTTATATCCTACGATTGCACTTGAGCATTTGCCTTCAGGGATAGGGATTTTATTCGTTCTCGGATTGATTGCAGCAGCATATTCTAGCGCCGATTCAGCGCTCACGTCTTTGACTACTTCTTTTTGTGTCGATTTTTTAGGATTTGAGTCAAGCTCAAAATCTGAAAATGAAAAGAAAAGAACTCGGATTTTGGTACATGTGGGCTTTAGCATCATTTTGCTGTTTGTGATTTTAGGTGTAAAAGCCTTACCGAATGACGCCATCGTTAACCATTTATTTCGAGCAGCAGGTTACACCTATGGTCCAATCATGGGACTTTTCCTTTTTGCCATTACAAGCAATAGAACTTGGAATACACAAGAAAATGTGATCAATAGGAATGATTTTATTGTCCCTGTTGTTGCACTAGTAGCTATTAGTGTGACAGTTTTAATGGACTTGAACAGTCAGCATTGGTTTAATGGATTCACGTTTGGGAATGTGATCATGTTGGTCAATGCAAGCATTATGTATCTTGGTCTATATCTATTTTCTAAAAAAGCAGCTCAATGAAAAAAATAACAGAAGAACCTTCCTTGTTTGATCATCTCGAACGCATGGATACAGAAGAGATCCTATATGGAATCAATAGTGAAGATAAAAAAGTTGCTCAAGCTGTAGAGAAAGTTATTCCAGAAATCAGTCGATTTGTCGATGCACTTGTACCTAAAATGGAACAAGGGGGCCGATTATTTTATATAGGAGCAGGTACATCGGGAAGATTAGGCATCTTGGATGCGAGTGAATGTCCGCCAACTTATGGAGTAGGACATGATGTGGTAATCGGATTAATTGCAGGAGGAGATGACGCTATTCGAAAAGCAGTAGAACATGCAGAAGATGATACAGCCCAAGCGTGGCAAGATTTATTGGCTTATGACATCAATGAACTAGACACATTGGTCGGTATTGCTGCCAGTGGTACAACTCCTTATGTTGTAGGAGGTTTGGCTGACGCCCAAAATCATGGAATTGAAACAGCAGGAATCAGCTGCAACCCAGGTGCTCCGATTTTTGATCATTGTGATTTCAATTTATTATGTGAAGTAGGTCCTGAATTTATAACAGGTTCTACTAGAATGAAAAGCGGTACAGCTCAAAAAATGATCTTAAATATGATTACAACATCTACGATGATTCGACTTGGAAAGGTTCAAGGCAATAAAATGGTAGACATGCAACTTAGCAATGCGAAGTTGATTCAGCGAGGCGTTCGTATGATTGTAGAAGAAACTGGCTTAAATTACCATGAAGCTCAGGCATATCTTACCCAATATGGTAATGTTCGAGAAGCAATTCATCGGATAAACGAATTGCTTGACATAAGGAAAGATGAAGGGTATGAATAAAACTGATCTTAACTGCAATATGCTTTTAGTATCGAATGAAGTATTCACTAAGCTTTAAAAATATCGCATGAATAAGATAAACATACTATTCCTGTTTTTAGGTTGTAGCCTATTGTTTCTTGTCCGATGCACTGTAGAAGAAAGAAGAATCGAGCGGATTTATGGATTATATGAAGGAATATATTCAGGAGATACAATCCTATCCGATACGTATCAAATAGAGGTTTCAGAAGTAGATGACACCCAAGGTTTCATCACCTATTCTTTTGAAGCTCCACAAGATGCAGACTTCCCTTCATATTCTACCATGGCAGAAAACGTAAATCGAAGAGAGATTCAATCCATTTCGGTAGAATTAAATAATGTACTTATAAGTTCAGATTTCGAGTTTATAAGAGATGATGTTGTACTGTATTTAACAATTCAGGATAAAATCACTCTTAACACGATGTATTTTGCAGGTAGGCAGTTGTAAGTGTAATTCGAAAATTATTCTCTTCTGATAATCTTAAGATTCTATTGAATTCTCAGGAGAACTACAGGTGGTAAATGACACCTTAGTGAGCGTTTCGTTTGAATCTATTGATAGTTTGACCTCGAACTCTAATTTTACTTTTGAATCAAACTAGACCGATTTGTTTTTGATTTTATTAATAAAATGACAATTGATAACTTGTATACTTAATAATTAAAGAATAAAGGAGCAGTTAACAAAGAGCGTTTAAACAAACTTAAGCGCCCTTTGTTGTTGATCGGTTTAAAACCATGTATAATATGTTTTCTTTGATTTATGCTGCCACAATTAATCCCTACCATAGGTTATCATTTTTTTTAAATCAACATTAACAAACTATCTTATCACCATTATTTTTTTAATAGCAATTTGAGATTTATTCGAATCCAATAATTTCAAATAATAGATGCCTTGGTCAATGGTACTTAAGTCCACTTCAGAAACTTTTTCTGCGCGTTGATAAATTAATCTTCCAAGAAGGTCAACAATTTCAATCGAATTATAATCTTGATTGGATTGTATATAAATATTTTGAGAAGTTGGAATAGGATATACTTTAAAAATTTCCGAATTAGTGAAATTTACTATCTCTACATCCGAGTACTCAAACTTGCCATCGAAATCAACTTGCTTTAGTCTATAATAGTTTGTCCCATTTAAAGGTGATCTATCGTAACTCGTATACTCACTTACTACAGCAGAATTATTAGCACCAGGGACAGAACCAATTAAATCGAATTTATGACCGTCTGGAGCGCGTTCAATATCAAAACGCACATTATTGTCTTCCATAGCAGTCTGCCAATCTAGCTGTACATGATCTATTCTTTTAGTGGCAACGAAATCTATTAACTCAATGGGAAGAGAAAGACAATTGACGTCAAAATACTTACATAAAATATCATCTATCCGTTGAAAAATTGAATCCGCTACGCTTTCGTCATAGTAACTTAGCATCTCATCATATCGTTCTTTGTGATGTTCTTCGATATTGGGCGCAATAGCATTGTAAATGGTTAAGAATTCTGCGGCATTATTGGGCACCAAAGTTCTGTAATGTAAGATTCGATTTTTGATTCGGTTTTCTTTTTGATAAGTATCTAAGTGATCGACTAAATCTTGTGTAGGAATGTTTCCCCAAAATTCCCAAAGAGGAGCAAAATTAAATCCTAATTGATCAGAAGCTACTTCTATGTATTCATCAGGTGAAACAATCGGCATTCCATCTGCTATTTCTCCTGAGTTTAGCATTTCTTGATACCAATAATTATGAATTAAACCGACAGAATCCCAACTGAAAAGGCGAGCAACATCAGCATACTTTGCTACACCTCTATGCTGATAGGAAACCTCTTCGTATGTTGTTCCTTGAAATTTTCGAAATCTTGGATCTAGGATCCAGTCCAGCGCAGATTCGTCACCATATAAATTTTGATGTCCCGAATTATGATACAATGCAGTATCGATAGATACATCAAAACCCTCACTAAATGCTATGATTGTAGCAGCATTTATATTGGTTTCAACTTCATCGTACATGGTTGGAAAATTATGTAAATGACCTAATTCATGAAAAATTGTGGTGCCATCATAAATGTTCATATGAATTTGAGGATCAAGGACCGATACAGGAATTGCGAAAGGATCCATCTCATTCAAATCGCCATTTATAATGGACATAGGGTAAGATGCTGGAAGCGTTCCCTGTGTATAAGATTGCGGTTCAATAACCACATATTCTGATCGTATTCTTGTTAAAGGTCTTCCTGCAAAAACATTAAACTGCTCCATCATGGAATTGAATGGTATCAATAGGGCGTTAGCATCAGGTGACATTTGTGCTATAGCTCTTGGGAAAGTACACATAAAATTATTTGATTCAATGTCTACCCAATTTACATGGGCATTTGCGAGATCTGATTGATAAGCAGAAAGTGAGTTGGAGAATCCAGTTTTGTTGCTATAGTATGGAGACTTTATTGCTTTATTTATTTGTATCGATACAGATCCGAAATTGGAACCATCTTGAAGAATAATATAAATTGCTCCACCGAAAGGATTTGCAACAGAGATGGTAGCATTGTTTATTTCAAATTTGGTGGACATATTGGGAAATCGCTGAAACCCTCTATAGTCCTCTCGGATGTCCACAAAATGAGCGCCTACATGTACTTTAGCTCCTTGATTTATTAGGGTAGCAGGGAATGTAATATCAACTATTTCACCAGGAGCAGCATAATAGCCAGTTGGTCTTATAACAAATTCTTGCTGGCTTAAATAATATCCAGGATTGGTAGTATAATCTCCATCGATTACAACTGTTCCATTTGTTCTAGGTGCCGTATTAGATACTTCTCCAGGAAAAATTTGATGGTCCAAAAAGCTAATTCCTGACATGGTTGCAACATGATCATTAGTATATAAATTGTCAATAAAATATTGTATCAAAAAGAACTGAAGCGCACGTGGAATAGCCACTTCTTTCGGATCAATATATTCTGTATAAAATTGATAAACCGTACCTTCTTCTTGTTCGTAAGTTGTGATGTAATTAAGAATATCTTCGCTTATTGCCTCATAGATCGTATCGTCCCAATTATCAACTATTATTGTAAGTTGAGTTTTTTGCTCGTCCTCTGAAAGTACATTCGTTCCATTTATATGATTGTTCATCATCGTTAATGCAGAAGCTACCAAAGTTGAATTTCCTACAAATGGCGGATTGAATATTTTGATATAATCAATAGACATTTCTGCGAAAGCATATCCCTCAAATCCTTGAAGGTTTTCGCTATCTGTTCCCACCCACAATTGCTGCGTGTTTAAGGATTGCTTGAAAAGTTCGGCATCTAAGGCATTCAGTGGAAAATGATGATAGTAGCCATTCATTTTATAAACAATACTAGGTCTAGGATCATTAACCCGAAGTATTAATTTAAAATCAATCCATGTATTTTCTTCAATTAAATCATTGAAAATAAAGGTACCGCCAGTAGAAGTGTTATCGCCAAAAGACATTAATATTCTATACTCTTCATCCATTTCCTCTACATAAATATCGAAGCCCAATGAATAGATACCATTATCTTTATTACTAATAATAATCCGCTTTCCATTTCTACCAAACTGTCCAGTGCCTGGATAAGGTGAATCATCATATGTGTCTGTAATTTTAAACCTCAATTGCACTTCGACGTTTTGATTTGGATCAATATGTTCATGGAGACCATTAGGTAAACTCAGATATTCATCACCTTCTAATTGGAGGACTTGATGCCCTTCATCAGAAATGATACTAGGATTTCCAAAGGTTGTTGGTGCATACCCATTAAGTACATCATCAAAATTGGTATTAAAAGGAAAGTGAGCTATTTGGCCGAAAACGCACGTTGCAATCGGTAGTGATATCAAAAGCAAACAGAACTTAAGAATTAATTTTTTCATATCAGGTTTTTTTTCAGCTATTGATTTATTAAAGAATGATTTTTGATTCGTTTTCATATGAAACAATCTCGCTTTAGAAAACCCTACCATCTTTATATACCTTTTCAAAATTTTAGCTCTCATTCTTTTAAAATGGCTCCTTTTTAAGGCGCATGATTTCCGAGTTTTCTCTATTCTGTATATTCTCAGGAGCATGAATAAAGTCAAGTAAGTAATGCTTAAAATTGAGTATTAAAAAATGAACAGAAAGCTTAAACGCTTATGAAATGATAATGTGTAATGAAAATTTTAATCTTATTTTTCAAGGCTTACGCCCAAAAAAATGTGTAGGAGAACAGTGTGGAAAGATTTTCTTGGGGTTTTTATATGGAGAATAGCTAAGGATTTGTTTTCATGGGGATTGAAGAGAGGGAATTTATATAAGTGATATCACTATACTTCATAAAATGAATGTTCATGAATGAGATTTCCGCGCTAGCTGCATGAAGGGCTTGTCCCGACAACTCTCAACTTATAGTAAGTATGATTATCTGGAAATTAATTCGTATTGTATCACCTAAATAGATATACTCCAGGTGTTGTCGGGATGAGCTTAGCGAAACCCGGAATGGAGCGCTCGAGCGCCCACATCTTATTGAAAAATTTATTCCATTTAATACGATTTTCACTCTAATTAGATATCGATCTGCCAGAATATATTGAAGGTTCTGCCTATTCCGCGTTTTTGGAGCAAGCCGAGCTCGACTGGGTTTTCCAATAAATTTATAAAGTATTGATTCTTTATGATATTGTCTCTATTCAAGATGTTATTCAGCTGAAAACCAAAGCTGTGTTTTGTGTTCTTGCCAAATGGAACCGTAGCTATACTCAAATCCAATCTTTGATATGTAGGTACGCGTTGATCCAAAAGGTCATCAAATTGAATATTTGCAGAATTGTTTTCGATTAAAAGTGCTGTTGCTTCCGTAAAGGGGCGACCTTGAGCAAAATTATACTGCAGCGTTGACGATAGAATCTTGTATTTCCACTCGTACGCTAGCAAAAAACGATGTGGTTGTGAAAATGGATTCAGTACGGCTTGCTCGTCTTGGTCAAACAAAATACGTTCGTTATTGTATTCATAGGTAGACATGATTGTATGCCCTTTATGATGGTATCGCAGCATACATTCCGCTCCTACTATATCTACATCCCCCACCCTGAATGGGTTCTCATCGATACTCAAGTCAAATGAAGAGGAATAAATATTGATGGTTTTTTTCTTGTATACATCTATTGAATAATCCATAGAACCGATTGCAATATCTAGCCCTCCCCCTATCTGATTGCTCTCAATGATGTTCACAAAATCAAGGAATTCTGATGCCGATTCATCTGCTAAAAACCAAAATCCATTATCCGCCTGTAAAGGAGTAAAGATGTTACGTCTACTTAAGTACTGGTGGTATTTTCCATAGTGCCCATGGAATTGAAAAAACTTATTCAACCGATATTTTACGTGTACTCTTGGCTCGAGTAACTTTCGATTGTCTAAACTTTTATTATACGCTGAAAATCGGAGTCCTAGATCAATATGCAGATTCGTGATGAGATCAGGGTGCATGGTAATGAATGCGACATGTTCATTAGCTGTATTGGTATAATTTGTCTCATTCGATGCATTCACATTAGTTAATAAAACGGCTGTGTTCCATGTGTTGTATTCATATCCTACTGACGTTCGCAACCACTTATACCTGAATGTATTATCTAATTTCAGATTAGTGAGTCCTATTTCGTTATGTTGTTCTTGTTCAACAAATTCCGGATCAGCAGTTTCAGGAATATCTCTGTAATTGTAGGTATAATCAGATTGATTAAAAGACAAGGTGCTAGAAATATAGGGTGTCCAATATTGCTGTGCAGAGAGATTGTAGCCTACATTCGATTGATAAAGGGCATCTTTTGTTGAAGTCCCTAGCACCTCAGAAAAGGTCGAAAATTCAAGCGCATTATCAATGTGGAGTACATCCGCTTCCAAGATAAGTTGTGGTGTAACTTGATACCTTAAAGAAAGTTGACGATCACCGAATGTGGTTTGTGTTTGTGTTTGAACGAGTGATTGAAGGTTGAATTTATCGATCAGTATGTCTTCGTCCGGTATTTTGCCAAACTGAAATATTTGGTCTTGGAAAGCGAGTGCAAGGGGGGATTGGAATCGATCAGGTAGAGACTGTCGAACAGCAACTTTAGCGGATAATGTAGGCGTGATAGGAATCGAAAAACCTAAATTGGTATATAGCATATTGATGTGTAGGCTTGCGCCCAAAGTGTCTATTTTCCTTTTGCTTTTCATGTGTAATCCGCCAGAAACGGTTCCTTGGGAAGAGGCGCTGTAGCCATCTTTGGAAATTTCAATTTTATCGATCATGTACGGATTAAAGGAACTTATTTTTCCAAACAAATGAGAAGATTGTAAGATACGGATTCCATTCCATCGATACTGTACATGATCGGGGCTGCCTCCCCGGATAATGAGATCTTGGAAAGATTCACTGGGGTTATTTATTCCAGGCAGGTTTTGTGTAACGGTCATAACATCTTGATCCAAAGCACCTGCTTGTGGGATCGAACTCAACTCGATATTTTCTAAAGAAGTAGATGAATAGGTTTTACCAATAACTATGATTTCAGAAACAGATTCAGAAGAAGGCTGGAGTTGAATGATGTGATTGCGCGCAAGGATGTTCTTTATCGTTCTATTTGATTCTTCGTATCCTAAGTAGTTGATCGTGATGGTATCCGAGAGTGATAGCAGTGTATGAAAAGTAAATTTGCCATCGATATTCGTCACATCTATCATATTCAATGCCTTTATACGAACATGCGCGAATGGAAGAGCTTGTCCATCTTCGTCTACAACATGAAATGTATATTCAGGAAATTGGGGAGGATTGTCTGTAACAGTGAGAATGGTTACGTCTTCTAAAACGGTAAACGTTAATCCCAAAAAAGAGCAAATAGTTTGTGTGATTTCTTCGATCGTTCCTTCGGCAGAAAAAGTAAATTGCTCTTTGCTTAAATCATCAATGCTGTAGTTGTATGTTTGATTCGAAAGTTGACTCCACTTTGTGATGATTTCATCGGTCGTAAGGTCTGTGCATTTAAATTTTAGGTATTGACTCTGAGAATAGCTGGAAGAGACTCCAGCAAGAAGTAAGATAAAACTAGTTATTATTTTTAATAAAAACGTTTTGGTCTTTAATTTCATATTCCCATTGCAATGTCGTACAAAGGTAAGACAATGCCCTATTTAAATCAATTATAGAAACAGCTCCGGAAAAACTCCTATCCTGTAGACCCTCTGAAAGGCTAATTTGTGTATTGTAGATGTTTTGCAGATCTTCTATAATCCATTTCACTTTGGCTTTATCATAATGTTTCAAGGAATTGTTACGATGGCTAACAACATCAAAAGTTGCGACATCCTGAAGTTCGTCATCTATAATGTTTACTTTTTCTCCCGCTGTAATAATGTGGTTATTCGATGCATTATCTGTTACACGCACGCGTCCTGTGAAACACTTAACTTCGAGGTTTTTTCTATCCGCTTCCCAAACATTGAAACTTGTACCAAGAACTTCAACATGACCTGCTTTTGTTTCAACTCGAAATGTGTTCCCTTTTTCAACTTCAAAAAAGGCTTCACCATCCAATTCAATCACACGGTCCTCCATATACGAAGAAGCGTCATATTGCATAGAACTACCTGGCCACAGTTTGATACTCGATCCATCTTCGAAAGCATACTGTAAAAATTCGTTTGAATCTGCTTTTATTAATTTTTTTGCCGTGTTTGAAAAACCATACCAAAATGCTGAAAATAGGGCTAACGCAAGAAGTACAAAGAGAATAATTGTTCGCTTGGTAGGTATAGGCTTTTTCTTTTCAGGTAATATCGCATCTAAACTTTCCCATTGACTTTCAGGCTTATGTACAGAGATATCAAGTTTTTCTTGCATAGAAAGCGTATATCTTAATGCATCCAAATCAATGTCTGGAAATAACTCCTTTACTTGAACATCTGAAACTTCTCCTTGAAGCCACCTGCTTAATATGATCTCTCTCTCTTCCATTATTTACGTAACTTTTAGTAATTAAGGTGTTATTTGATTTTTGGGATTTTATGTTTCGTTAAATGCAATAAAGCATTTTGCATTCTCTTTTCGACCGCTTTTTGTGTTATTCCCAGCGCTTCTGCAATCTCTTTGTATTTCATCTTCTCAAATCGATGCAGCATGAAGACTTCTCTGTAGCTGGGTTTCATGCTGGAAAGGACTTGTTCGAAGTATTTTTTGAATTCTTCTAACTCCAGATGGTATTGACCATCTTTAATTTCTGATTTGAAGCTCAAACTTTCTGTGTATTTTAATCGGGTCTTATCTTTTCTGTAACGATCTATAAAAATTCGATTGGATGAGGTCAATAAAAAAGACTTCAAACTTTTTTCAGAAACTTCTTTACATTTCTCCCATAAGCGTAAAAAAGACTCTTGAATAATGTCCAAAGCATCGGCACTAGTTGACCCTCTGCTGATTAAATATCGCTCTAAATCTCTATGGTATTTGAGAAACACTTGTTTGAATACTACCTTTTCACAGACATTCATCTTCTTATTCAAATTTTATTTTACTTTTTAAACCTGAACATAAATTATTCCTACAATTTTATAAAAAAATAGAAGAATACTATTTCAATATTATGCGAGATCAATTTAAAAATCCACCAACCTCTTACATTAAGAGGCTGGTGAAAGTAGTTAATAATTAGATTAAAATTATTGTTTTACTATTTTTTTAACAATGCGTTCTTCTTTGTTTGAATAGTTCAAAAAGTACACTCCTGAAGGTATCGTTTGTAAAGGTATGGTCAAAATCTTCTGATTTTCTTCTACCTCTTGAGCATAGATAACTTTACCAACCATGTCCATAACAATAATCATTGAACCATCTTGAACTTGTCCTTCCAATTCAACTTTTATCTCATAATCAAATGGATTGGGGTACACGTCCATCGTAACTTTTTCTTCTATTTTATTAGATATAGTTTTATCTCGTTGTTCTACATCTCCTCTTGTATCGATAATATTCAATTGCATAAAAGATTGATACAATAGATTTCCATTTCCACCATTCTGATCAAATAAGCTTGCCTTTAAATGATATATACCTTCATCTGGTGTCCAATCGTAATAATTTCCATTCTTATCTCCTCTAAGTGCATATGGTGCTGCATTTTCAGTCCTGAAATTCGAATCGTCATTAAGACTAAATAATACGCTTTCTCCAGTGTCAGGAGTTTCTGCAACGATGTTGATAAATGATCCGGTTTCAGCTAAGTCAATTTCATCAATTGAATTCAAATATCTAATAGGAGTATCTGTATGTGAATCAATCAATAAAAATGAAATGTCTTGATCCTCTACTTCTTCGTATACAATCGTAAACGTTATCGTTTCACTTCCCAAGACTTCTCCTTTTCGGTTATTCTCAGAATATGCAATTGCTGTTAATGTATAGCTTGATTCTGTTGGATTCCAATTATAAAAATTTGATCCATTATTTCCAGCCATTGCATAAGGTGCCGCATTTTCAGTTCGATAATTTTGTATTTCATTCAGATCAAACTGTATGCTTTCAGCAGGAAGATCAGTCAAGGCATTTACATTTAAATTCCATCCATCTTGGATTACGTTGACAACATCACCATTTTGTAAATTACGTATAGGGTTATTTACGTCTGAATCCATCAATTGAAATTGAATAACCGACGTTACAGGCTCACCTATGCACAAACAATTTTCTGTCCAAACATCATTAACAGTTGATGCGTTTTCATCATCACACGATGT
>JAHDGD010000097.1 GCA_020627825.1 Saprospiraceae bacterium | reverse complement strand
CAAAACCCACACCAAAACCAACATAATAAGCTTCTAATTCACGTTATTTTGGAATAATCTTGACCCTATTATTCAATTCACTTCTCCACTATTTACTGATTTACAACAGTAATCTTTAAATCGTTTTGTCTTTATCCAACTAATTTCCGTGATATTTTTTTGATTAAATGAGCATTAAGCAATATAATGCGGACAGAACCTACCTCAAAATCAATGCTTCGCTGACGTTTTTAGATTAATCATTACGATGCTCTAATAAATCTTCCAAATCGCATGAATTCATTGTATTTTCATCCCTCAAAACTGAGCTCAAATGCATAGCTAAGGTTTAATGTAAAATTAAATTTCAAAATGATTCATTTGAATAGATTTATATAAAATTATAGATTCGACCTACACGTTACATGTTAAATGCTTTATCTAATAAAAAATTAGTAGTACTATTGCAAGTATATAAAAATTCGAAGTATGAAATGGAATTATGAAGAATTTAGAACCTATCTTTTATTGGAAGCTTCTCATGGAGATATGGTTTTTACGCAAGAAGAACAAGACTTTATTTTGAAAAAAATAAATAACGGTACTTATCGAAAAATATATGATGAATTCACTGAAGATACTGAATTTCAACGGATAGAGAAAATAGGAAATGCGGCAGCATTCCATTGTGATACATCTGATAAAAAAATGGAATTGCTTGAACAAGTAAAATCTATATTTAATTCAGATGGAACGTTTGATCAAATGGAGAGAAACTTACTTTTGTTTATAAAGAAATTAATTTGATTCATCTTTTAAATTATTAATAAAATGAGACAACTAAAAGTGTTTCTTTTCCTTTTATGTATAGGATTATCGATTACTCTTATTTCATGTAAAGGAGAAGTAAATAAAAAAGAAGAGAAAAAAGAGGTAAAAGGAAAAGAGTACACGTCAAAGTATATCTGTCCTATGTATTGTAAAGGATCAGGAGATTCCAAGATGGGTATTTGTCCTGTATGCGAGATGGATTATGAGCTTAATGAGAAGTACTCAGAGGAACAATAATTATTCACTTATTAAAAAAAAATAATTAAATGACACAAGAAGAAATTTTAACAAGATTAAAGGAAGGAAATGAGCGATTTGTAGCTGATAAGCTTGACGGAAGGTTACAGAATAGTTCAAGGAGGACAGACCTTACAGGTGGTCAAGATCCATGGGCAATTGTACTTAGTTGCGCTGATTCTAGGGTTGTTCCAGAATTGGCATTTGATTCAGGTCTAGGTGAACTTTTTGTTGTGCGTGTTGCAGGTAATATTGCAAATAGTTCTTCAATCGCAAGTATAGAATATGCTGTAGCACACATCGGTACTCCAATAATTATAGTTATGGGGCATCAAAGTTGTGGTGCAGTTACTGCTGCTGTTAATGGGGGAGATAATGGATATAATTTAAATCATCTTTTAGCTCATATTACACCAGCAATTCACGCTTCAGGAGATGGAGCGACAGTTACAGATGTAATTAAAAAGAATGCCTTATTAACTGTAGATCAATTGAAATTAAGGTCTAATATTATTAAAGATGCTGTGGATAGTGGTAAACTTCAAATCGTACCGGCCTACTATGAATTAGGTTCTGGAAAAGTTGAATTTTTAGCTTAATCATAAGCGTTCTAAAAGACATATAACAAGATTTAAAAGGGAAGATTTTTCTTCCCTTTTTTTCGTCCATTATTTTTACGGTATGGAGACTTATTTAGAAATCATTATAAATGCCTATAAAGGATACGCAAACTATTTATGGCAAGATATCATCAATCCAAGTTTTGATTCATACTTTTATTGGTTAATTATTGTTTCCTTTTTTTTCTTTTTATTAGAAATTGTAGTTCCTTGGAGAAAAAAGCAGTCCATTACTAGGAAAGATTTTTACCTTGATCTGTTTTATATGTTTTTTAATTTTTTTCTCTTCTCTTTGATTATTTATAATGCTGCCTCCGATTTAGTTGTCCATTTGTTTAATGATGGAATCAAATGGATAACAAATGGATTCGATTTACAACAAGTAAATCCGTTAAAGGATTTACCCATGTGGTCTATCTTAGTAATTGGTTTTGTTGTAAGAGATTTTGTTCAATGGTGGACACACCGTTTGCTGCATAAAAGTCCATTTCTATGGGAATTTCATAAAGTTCACCATTCTGTTGAGGAAATGGGATTTGCTGCACATTTGCGATTTCATTGGATGGAGACAGTTGTGTATAGAACGATAGAATACATACCCTTAGCTCTTATGGGTGTTGGATTATATGACTTTTTTATCATTCATATATTTACACTTTCTTGGGGACATTATAATCATTCCAATATTTCTATCGATCATCGAATTACAGGTGGAATATTAGGCTTATTGATTGGTATTTTGATTACTCAGAATTTATGGGAGTTGAATATCATGCCCAATGCAAACCTAATTGCACAGCTTGCTGTCGTATTGAGTTTGATTCTATTTTTTGCATTTGTTATTGGTCCTATAATGAAGTATCTGTTCAATAGTCCAGAAATGCATATTTGGCATCATTCTTATGAGTTACCAGAAGATCGAATGACAGGAGTGAATTTCGGACTGACATTAGCAATTTGGGATTACATATTTGGAACTGCACATGTTCCGCACAATGGACGAGATATTCGATTGGGTTTTCCTGGAGTTGAGTCTTTTCCTGAGGGATTTTTTAAACAATCAACAAATGGCATTATTTCCCATTCAAAAAAATAAAAGTTCAGTAGACTAGACTTAAAAGTCGAAATCGCAAGTTGTTTCTTTACATATTGAATGGAATATGTAAAGAATTGAAGCGATTAACGATTAGTTTGTTTGTGTCATATTGTTACGTACATTTGTGTTTCATTAAGCTATTTGAATGGTTATTTACAAACAATTTACATTTGATTCAGCTCATTTTTTGCCACATGTACCTGAGGGACATAAATGCAAAAATTTGCATGGACATACTTATCATATTACCATATTTATTGATGGTCCACTTGATCCGAAGATTGGATGGGTTATGGATTATGGTGATATGAAAAAGGCATGGAAGAAAGTAGAGGTTCTTCTTGATCATCAATATCTGAACGATATTGAGGGGCTTGAAAACCCTACAGCCGAAATAATTGTTGTATGGATATGGCGAAAGTTAAAACCCTTATTGCCTGAATTATGTAAATTGGAATTAAAAGAAACTCCTTCATCAGGTGTTGTATATAAAGGCGAGTTAGATAATATATGAGAAGAAGAGGCCAATCAAACGGCGAGGAATCACCAAGAAAAAGAATTTCGCGAGAAGAATTCAAGGAAGCCATAAAGATATTTAAGTTTGTAAAGCCCTATAGATGGTATCTTGTAGGAGCTTTTTTTATGCTTGTATTGAGTAGTTTGTTGACAATGGTTTTTCCATATTTAGCTGGTGTTTTAGCTGATATTGCAACTGGAAATGAACGTTTTGGACTTGATTTGAATGCGGTGGGTAAAATATTGATACTTATTATTATCATTCAAGGATTTGTTTCCTTCTCCCAAGTGTGGTTCAATGCCGTAGTAAGTGAAAAGTCAATGGCCGATCTCAGAATGGCATTATATGCTAAGATGGTTAGTTTGCCAATTTCCTTCTATGAAGAGAACAGAGTAGGTGAATTGATGTCGAGAATATCATCGGATGTTGCTCAATTACAATCGGTATTTTCATCAACTTTACTAAACTTTTTTAGACAAGTATTTATACTAATAATTGGAGTAAGCCTTCTTTTAATAATTACGCCTGATTTGTCATTTATTATGCTTGCTACTTTTCCAATTGTTGTTGTGGGAGCATTGTTTTTTGGAAGATATCTCAGGAAGTTATCAAAGAATCGTCAGAAGGAGTTAGCCAATACGAATGTTATTGTTGAAGAGTCTTTGCAAAATATTAAATCAGTAAAATCGTATACAAATGAAGCTTTTGAATCAGGAAGATATAATAAGAACATTTTAAGTTTAGTCGGTATTTCATTGAATTTAGCCCGTGTAAGGGGTGGATTTTCGACATTCATTGTAGTGTTAATTTTTGGAGGTTTATTTTTTGTTTTGTGGATGGGCGCTAATTATGTTGCTGATGGGAAGATGTCAATAGGAGACTTGGTGACTTTCATAGCCTATACTGGTTTTATAGGCGGGGCAATAGCTGGTTTGGGGAGTTTTTATGCTGAAATAATATCTGCGATAGGAGGAACAGAACGAATTCGTGAGATTTTAAAATTAGACAGTGAGCTTGATATTCATTCCGAAAAAACTATGGATATTATAGGAGATATTAATTATACAGATGTTTATTTTTCATATCCTACCCGAAAAGATTTTCCTATTTTAAAAGGTATTTCTTTTTCAGTAGCTGCTGGTTCCAAAACAGCCTTAGTGGGGCAAAGTGGCTCAGGAAAGAGCACTATTGTTCAACTCTTAATGCGTTTTTATGAATTAGATGCTGGACAAATAACGGTTGATGGACAATCCATAACCATGGCAGATTTCGTTGCATTCCGCAAAAATATAGCCATAGTTCCGCAAGAGATTCTTCTTTTTGGGGGCACCCTAATGGAAAATATAAAGTATGGAAAACCTGAAGCAACCGAAGAAGAAGTCTATGCAGCTGCTCGGAAAGCCAATTGTTATGATTTTATTTCGAAATTTCCTGATCAATTTGAAACTACTGTTGGTGAAAGAGGCGTGAAATTATCTGGAGGGCAAAAACAAAGAGTTGCAATTGCGCGTGCTATTTTGAAAGATCCAAAAATTTTAATTCTCGATGAGGCAACTAGTGCGTTGGACACAGAAAGTGAAAGACTTGTTCAAGAAGCGCTTGAAAACTTAATGGAAAACAGAACTTCTATTATTATTGCACATAGGTTGTCAACAATAAAGAATGTCGACAACATCATTGTTATTGATGAGGGTAAAATTGTAGAAGAAGGAAACCACGAAGTGTTAATTGATAAAGAAAATGGCGTTTACGCTGGTCTTGCACGATTACAATATGAATAAACTTTAGTACCTTTATTTCAATCAAATATTTTATATGAGAATTTTAATTAGCGTTGCTTTTGTGTGTCTTGCATTTTTTACCCAAGCGCAGTTTAACATAGGGGTTATTTCAGGAGGCGATTTTTATCAACGGTATGTTAATCCTGTTGATGATACAGAAACAGGAAGATCATCGGGTTCAGCCATACTAAATGGTAATTTCGGATTGAAAGTATTTGTGGGGGCACCCAGTTTTTCTGTTAGTGTAGAATCTTATATAAATAGTGGACTCTTAGCACTAGATGTTAATGAGTACAAAGGTTTAGGTGCCGTTTCATATCCAATATTAGCAAAATTGAATTTCAAAGGGTTAAGCGGTTTCGGTGTTGTAGAAGGAGCTAAAGGATGGAGTATAGGTGGAGGTGTACAGTGGAGTCGAACAGAAGTTTATGGATTGTCGTTGCCTGCACAACAAGCGGGTGTAGAACGTAAGTTATTTAGAAACTATGTATTTGAGATATCTTATGGAAATGGTACGAAATCTAAGATTCAAGAGTATTTTGTTCGTTATGGTTTTGATCCAGTAGTTTCTTCCAATGTATTTAACATTGGAGTAAATACAACTTTCAGTATTCCTTATTTTAAATTACCTGATTTCAACTTGACTCCAGATTCTGATGAATCAGAAGAGGCCATAAAAATTTAGGATGCCAAGTTTAAAGGCTTTTAATACATTCGGTGTAGATGTCCAAGCTACATCCATACAGGTGATTCACAAAAGGAAAGATTTAGAAGATTTGAACTTTGATTCGCCAGATGCTTATTTTATCTTAGGTGGAGGCTCCAATATTTTATTGACTCAAGATATTGACGTTCCTGTTTTAAAAAATGAAATTAAAGGGAAGCGGATTGTACAACAATCTGCAGGTGAAGTTTGGGTGCAAATAGGAGGGGGAGAGAATTGGCATGAAACGGTAATCTGGACATTGGATCAAGGTTTTTCTGGATTAGAGAATTTATCCTTAATACCCGGAACTGTAGGAGCTTCACCAATTCAAAATATTGGAGCTTATGGTGTAGAATTACAAGATGTATTCTATCAATTAACAGCTTATAATCTATTAACTAAAGAATTAGTCACTTTTGCAAAAGATGATTGTGAATTTGGGTACAGAAGTTCAATCTTTAAAAAGCCTGAAAATAAAGGAGTATATTTTATCACTCATGTTACGTTGAAATTGTCTAAGAACGTTGATCAAGTAAATATGAGCTATGGAGCGATCAAACAGGTATTGCAAGAAAAAGGCATTGCATCTCCTAAAGCAAAAGATATCAGCAATGCTGTCATAGAGATCAGAGAATCTAAGTTACCTGATCCCAATGTGTTAGGTAATAGTGGTTCTTTTTTTAAAAACCCCATCGTATCAAAAGAGCAATTTTTATCTATACAAAAAGAATATCCCAAAATGCCTTTTTATGAAGTTGGTACAGATCATATTAAAATACCAGCAGGTTGGTTAATAGAAATGTGTGGACTAAAAGGGAAAAGATTCGGTCAAACAGGGAGCTATGAAAAACAAGCTTTGATTATAGTTAATTACGGCTCGGCAAGTGGTCAAGAGATATATGAACACGCTATAAGGGTAAAAAAATATGTGCAAGATAAATTTGGGATAGAATTATCTTCGGAAGTTAATATCTTATGAGAGTATAATTCCTAAAACAATTCCTTTGATTAAATGCTAATCTTGATTTGCTGCGGGATCATCCTCAGGTAGAGTGTATTCCTTCTGTTTTTTACCAAATACAGAGACATTGATATATCGTTTTGGATTTAAGCGAACATCTTGTAGTAAAAGACCAATCTCTTCACTCGTGTTTTCTAATTCTTTGTATAACTCGGAATCATTAATTAGAAGTCCTAATGACCCCTCACCATTCTCTACTTTTTCGACAATTGCAGAAACTTTCGCCATTGAATTATTTGTAGACTCTATTGTCTTTTTTATATCTACGATTGCTTCGTTTGCAGAATTAATTGATGTATTTGCTGACGCAACTACTCCAGATACATCTGCATTTTTTAAATCATTTGTAACTGATTCAACATTGGCTAAAATGGTTTCAATTCTTTGGTTGTTATTATCTAGCGTTTTACTAAGGTTACTTAAATTAGATGTAACATTTTTAACATCATAACTTGAACTTGCAAGTACTTTATTAATTTTGGAAGTGATCTCGTTTAGGTTTGCGACTGAAACTTTCAAATTTTCCATAATTTCGGTGAAATCTGTTGAAGACCCACCATCACTTCCTATTAATTCTTGAATTTTAGATTGCGCGTTATCAATAGCACCATCAATAGCTCCGTCACCTAACATAGATGCAATCATTCCTTTAGCTTCACTTGCTAATTTATCACCATCTTCTAAGCAATCTCCATTACCTTTACATGGTCTATCGAATTCTACACTTAAAGCTTTTCCTCCCATTAAACCAACACTAGATAGCACAACAACAGCATCTTTTGGAACATGTGAAATATTTTCAATTGTAAATTTCACAATTACATTTTTGACGTTATTTCTATCTAAAACAACATCAGTTACATTCCCAACTTTTACTCCATTTATAAGAACAGGTGAGGAAGGAGATAATTGATCAACAAATGCATAATTTGTTTCCAAGTTAAGACTTCTTGCAAATAAATCTTGACCTTTCAAATAGTTGAATCCCCATATCATAATGGCCGCTACTGCAAGTACTAATGCACCTATTTTGACTTCTCTTCGCATAATTTAGTTGTTTTTGGTTTTCATCGTGACGATATTCTAACGCAATTCTATTGAAAATAGATGCAAAAATGACTTAAAATTGTTTGCAATCAAATAATAAAATGACATTTAATCCGAATTATACAATAGAAAATCAATAGCAATTAATAGTACCTTCTAAAATAAAAGCATTATCAACTTTGGTACCCTTTCTATCCGGGTGAATATGAGCCAATCATAAAATTTAGTTTCTTTTCGCAATTCATCATCATTTTAAGTTTTAAATATATAATTCGGATTTAATTGGAAGTAGATAATGAGTATGCACTTGCTTGTAAATTGAAACTCCTTTTATATTGTAAGATTGAACGCCATAGTGCGTCCGTAATATCAGACTTCCCTTTTTCGCTGTTGATGTATTTTTCATTTTCGGGGTTGCTCAAATATGCAAGTTCAATCAAGACACCTGGCATGGTTAAATCTTTCAATACCCTAAAATTAGCTTGTCTTAGCCCTCTTTGCTTTAAGGTTACATCATTTTCAAAAGACTTAGATACATATGTTCCAAATAACAATGATTGTTCTAGATAAGCAGATTCTGAAATTTCTTCAAGAATGAAAAGTGCTGTATGATTTTCATAGATTTCAATATTTTCTTCACCATTCTCTCGGTTTACAATATCACTATGATCCTCATTATCTGAATGACCATAAACATAAACTTCAGTTCCATTAATGTAAGCTAAATGTATATGATTGCAGTGAAGAGAAATGAATAAATCAATTTGTTCAGCATTAGCTTTTTCACTTCTTTCTCTTAATTTCAAAAACTGGTCAGAGTCTCTAGTAAGAATTACTTGTACTTCATTATTTGTTTTGGCTTGCAACCTTTTTGCGATATCAAGAACGATATCTTTTTCTTTAGAAAATGTCCCTGATGTACCTCTGTCTTTTCCACCATGTCCAGCATCTATCATGACTCTAAATGAGCTTTGGGTCCACCCATTTTGGCTTAAAGCCAATACGAAAAGTAAACATAATATGTTCTTAAAAAGCATGTATGGTATTTATAAAGTAAATATATTAAAATTTTATATAATATGTAATTGGATCTTTTACAAATTAGAATTTCTTGGTAATTCAGTTGCTCGCGTGTGAATTTTTGACCAAATCATGTAAAAAGACTGGAAAAGAGATTAATTTCGCCTTTTTTAACGTTGAAGGAACATATTGTTACTAAAAGTAAAAAAGGTACGTTATCTTATTAAAGGAAAGTAAATGAAGAATAGTGTAATGGTGTTATTGGTTGTCATAAGTATGATGGCTTGTAGTTCAGTAAAGATGGATTCTCCAGAAACTGCAACAACTTTGGTTGAATTTTCGAAATCGCCATGCTTTGGAAACTGTCCATCATATAGTCTTGCGATAAAAACAGATGGTTCAATGGAGTATATTGGGAAACGCAATGTTCAGCGAATGGGCGTTTTTACAAAACAACTTGATAAAGAGACCTATAATTCACTGTTTACGGCATTGAAAAAGGAGAATATGTATCAATATAATGATATATATGATGAAGAAACCAGAGATGGATCTAAAACAAGAATCGTATACTTCGGGACAGAAGGAAGAAAAGCTTTCGGAACTATGTTTACTTTTCCAGGTAATACAAAACAAATAGCTGGATTATTGGAGGAAATTGCTGTAGATGAAAAGGGGTGGAAAGCTAGCGAAATAATGAATTCCAAAGATGAAATGGAAAAAGAAGATGAACCAACCAGAAAACTGATTAGTTATTCTCAAGGAGCTTGTTTTGGACAATGTCCTTCCTTTACTATTGATATATTCTCCGATGGTAGGATGTTATATGTAGGTAAATCTTACGCTAAACTACAAGGGATTTATGAAAAAAGTATAGGGGAAAAAGATCTTAGAACAATTTTAGATTTGGTAGAATCTAAGGCTTTTAATGAGGTAAATACAAGAGATGATGAGCGTATTATGGATGCTCAAACCTTCAAAGTGTTTTATTATCCTACCATTAATGAGACCAAAGAAGTTAAATGGAAAATTAATGATGCTGAGGTATTAGAAAATATAAAATCATTTTTTAAAAAGCAATCTGAGAGTAGGGGATGGAAGCAAAAAACAAATGATGATGCTACTAATCCTAAGGAATTGGAAAATACATTAATCATCAGTCTTTCTCCCGAAGTAAAACCAAAAGATTGGATTCTTACAAAAAGACATTTAAACGCAAAAATCGTTAAGTTCTTATCTCCAAATATGACGTATTTCTTAATGAGCTTCGATCCTGCTTTAAATGCAAATCGAGTGGCAGAAGAATTACGACGTGATAAGTTTGTGCTAAATGTTCAGTCAAGTAATAATCCAGCGCGCCCAAGAACTACTAAACGTGGTCAATCCGGTAAAAAAGGAACGGTCAATATACGCGACAACGGAGGGGAATAAAGCGATCGATCGATTTTACAATTGAACATCTAGCTGCGATGGAAGAGGATCCGGAATTAATTCAGGGTCATCATGTATCATTTGTCTGATGTCAATTTCTATTCCTCTAGACATCGTAGAGATCGGTACATCATTTGGGTTACCTTCAAATGGGTTTTCAGTCGTTTCGCCTATACGTTCCATTGTATGAAATATCCAAGAAACTATTACGGTAAAAGGTATCGTAAACCATATGAAATTCAATCCTACAAATTCAACTACTGCATGTATGGGACTATCATGTGTCAACATATGTGCTCGAATAGATTCTACTACCATATCGCCAATTTTTTCAAATTCATGCATCATTCCGAGTGGTAATAGAATGATGAATATCCATACAAACAAATAATTAAGTGTTGCAAATTGTCTAGGGTAAGGAAAGTTTTTTATTCGTTCTACTTTTCCTTGCAATGTAAAAAACTCCGTTAACATATTTTGCATTTCCATGTGTCGGAAATCATCAATCAGCCCTTGATTTAACAATTGATTGACATGTCTAGATTGGATATTCAAGCAAGCAGCTTGTTTGTTTTTTTTACTTAGAATTTCTGCTTTTTCATCCTGAGAAACATACCCTTCAAGTTCTTCTTCTAATGTATGTTCCCATTCAGGAACTTTTATTCTATTCATATATTCTCGGTCAGCTTTTAGTATTCTGCTTACTTCCCATGGTTTGTGCTGACGTAAGGCATGTCTGAGGCTTGTCATCCAAGCTACGTGCCTCATAACCATCTTTTTTCTGATGCTAAAAAGCTGTTCATTACTCAATTTTTCTTTTGCTAATCGATTGCTAATGAAGTCATTAATCATAAGTGTGAACGATCGGGACGCATTTACAATTCCGCCATATATTTTCCGAGCTTCCCACAATCTATCGTATGAAGCATTGTTTTTAAAACTAACGATAAACGCGACTGCAGTACCTACCACCCCAATAGGAAGCCAAGGAAGGTGAAGCCAGTAGAAACCTAGCCCTTTATAAAGGAAAACAGGAATAATTCCTATAATCATAAAGACTAATAAATCTCGTCTTGTCCATTTTAGCATTCCTTTTAAGGGAAACTTTCTTTTTACATACATAAATTAAAGTTCTTGTCTTTTATTACTTGCCACTACCATAAATATGTTATTATTATTTCAACTATTGAAATGAAATGTTACACTACTTTTTAAAAAAGTGTATAATCTGTTTTAAAAGAATTATTCCTCTATGATGGACTTGCGCTACGCTTGTCCAAATGTAGAAACTTAAAGTTTATGTAATTATTTGCTTAATTCAATAAACTGATAGGTTTTAGTATGTGGTCTTTGCCATTGGATACTTTTATAAAATAGATGCCTTGTGTCACATTCTCTATTGAGACGTCTATCTTTTGGTTACCTTTATCAAAAACTTCTGATTTTACATTTTGGAGGGTTTGACCTTGACTATTAATGATCTCTATGTGAAGGTGTTGTTTTTCTGTATTGTCAAATTCAAGTTGAAAAGTACCCTTTGAAGGGTTTGGATAAACTCTTAATGTCATACCAAGTTCAGCCTCTTGAATGCTCGATACATCTCCCTCTACTAAGTCTCTTTGATATGCTCCATTTCCATGAGTGGCAACACGAAGTTTCCGACTTTCTGCCGCAATCTTCAAATCAAAAACCATAGTAACATTCGGCATGCCTTCTTGAAAAGATTCCCATGTTTTACCACCGTCAACGGATAAAAATACCCCGAAATCATTCCCTATATATACATGATCGGGATATAATGGGTCAACTATAACGGCATTTGTAGGAATATCTGGTAGACCTTCTGATATGTCTTCCCAGGTATCTCCATAGTTGGTTGTTTTAAAAACATGTCCAGTACCAAAACCAGAATATGTTATATAGGCTGTTGATTCATCAGTAGGATCAACAGTCATATCCATAGGGTAACGGTTCGGTAAACCTTGTGTTATATTATTGAATATATTGCCATCGGTCGTAACAAAAACGTGACTTTCTTTTCCTTGATATGGAGCAGTTGCAGCGTATAACACATTTTCATTAGTTGCTGATACTTCCATACTCAGAATAGGATTTCCATCAAGTTGGTTTCCTGCATTTATGACAGACCAATTTATTCCATTGGTAGTTGATTTCGCAATAACAGAAGATCCAGCATACATTACACTACTATTACTAGGGGATATCACATATGGGGCTATAAAACTTGTAGGACTTACCTTGACAGATTCTATGTCCAAAAATTGAAAATCTTGACCCGCATTGGAAGATTTTACAATGCTTAGATTTTGATAAGAGTTAAATAGAATATCTGAATTAGTAGGATGTGTAGCAGTCCAACTTCCATCTCCACCAAAAGTTCTTCTCCAGGTTTGATCACCATTCCATATAATGGTCCCATTATCTTGCAGGCCTCCAGTATAGATTGATTCATCTACTAAAGAAGAGGATGTGCCATTGTAAAACTGTGCAGTTTGATAAGAACCACTTGCACTTTTCCAAGTAAAACCGCCATCATCTGAACGATGGATACCACCATCACTTGCAACATAAACAATATTGGAATTGGTAGGATGAAATACTACGTCGTGAGCATCAGAATGAACGAAATTTTCATCTCCATCTGGTCCTTCAATTGGAGGATTAGTATAGCCTATACCACCTTGTGTTTCTTGGTTCATTGTTAACCCAGCATTTTCAGAAACCCATACTTCGATACCGATAATAACAAGCTTAGTAGGGTCAGTAGGACTTACCGCAACATCATGAGCAAACCATCCTTGCCATTTAGAATAATCTGTTTGATTTCGAATTTCCCATGTTTCACCAAAATCGGTAGAACGACATAACCAACTGGCTCCATCTGCAAAGCTGAACCCATTTCCTATACTCGCATAAATAATGTTTTCATCAGAAGGAGCAATAGCAAGTTGACCTTTTCCTTGGTATGAAGTTGGTACACCATTAATTTTTTTAGTCCAGTTTGCTCCTCCGTCTGTTGATTTGTAAATTCCATAACCTGGAGAGCCAAAATTACCGCATGTAACTACAATTTCATTTGGATTACTCGGTTTGATGACCAAATCAGTGACCATCACTACATTTAATTTTTTTGCCCATGTTGAACCAGCATTCGTACTTTTATATACCCCATCAGTTGTTGCGGCATAGATCAGATTTGAATTGTTGGGATCGATCTTAATAGCCCAAATTCCATGTTCTTGATTATATGTCCAGTCAAGACTCTTGGACCAAGTGACTCCGCCATCTGTGGTTTTTAAAATACCCATACCCCAGCTTCCTCTTGTATTTCGATATGCAGCTCCAGTCCCTGCAGCCGATACATTATATACTTCACCAGTACCTACATACATAGTAAGTGTATCATCAGGAGCAAATGTAATGCTGCTTACCCCCAAGACAGGTATACCAATATTTACTTGCTCCCAAGCATTGATCCCTTGACCTCCTGAATGTGTTTTCCATAATCCACCGCTAGCAGATCCAGCATACATTGTATTTGGGTTTTCAGGATTGAATACTAATGCTAACGTTCTTCCTCCACGATTTAGAGGCCCCAAGCTTTCATAAGGTAAAGGATCGTTTACGTTTTTTTGAGTATTTTGATTTTCTTTTTGAAAGGTTTCCCACGCTTTTGAATATGCTTCCGAAGGTAGGGATTCAAATGGGTAAACTTGTCTTTCTCCATTAAATTTCAAAGCTTCAAGTGCACCAGGTATTTTTTCAGGAGCTTTGGTGGAAGCTTGATTTCTAGTAAAAAGTACGTAAGCACAAGTTACAATTAAGACCAAAGATAAACCTGTAATGATTTTTTTCATTTTCAATGTTTTTGCATTCCCAAATTACTACATTATTCCTTAATTTATTAAAGGAAAATGGTGTTCTTACCTACAGAAGACAGAAGCATTTTTTAAAAAGATAAAATCGATTGTAATACCATTAAAACTCTAAATTGTAGGATAGATTTTTCTTAAAATAGGTGGTCTGATGCTCATTCGGGTAAGATATCAAGGAAGTAAGTTGGATTAAACCAAAGTGATTTAAATATTACTGTTGAAAACAGTAAGAAGTGGAGAAACGAATTGAACAATAGGGTCAAGATTAGTCTAAAATGAC
>JAHDGD010000096.1 GCA_020627825.1 Saprospiraceae bacterium | reverse complement strand
TTTTAGGCAAAGTAATATATTCATTAAATATGTATTTTTCTCTCCAATGGAAATCCCAATCATCGATGGATAGTAGGGAGATTGTGCTTTTGTCAGGCAGTACTGCAAATATTTCCCATTGTTTGCATAATAAATGTGCCAACGGTGTTATTGACTTTAATTTTGTTTCCGTTGGAATATAAAAAGAGGAACTATACCTGATCTTTTCTCCTTTTGGCAACAAGAATTGATCTTTTAAAAATTGTGTGGAAATAATAGGTACATTTTGCAATTGTGATGTAATGGAAGAATCCTCTTCAAAACTTAGGGCAATGCAGCTGCTGTCTTTCTGTACCTCCCCAAAGGGTCCATAGTGCAATTGAAGAATAAATTCGGATTCCTTTGGTAGGTAAAGAAACTCATTTGGCCTTAGTTTTGTACTTGGAGTATTTGGCATCCAACTATGCCATTGGCTTTGCTTAGCTTCAAACCCTAATCCTCCATACGAATAGTATCCATATCTTGGATCCCAATCATCCATCTTTTGTGCATTTCCTTTCTCTGCGATAGAAATGTATGCAGATCTAACTATTTCTTTATTACCAGGAAGAAAATTTATTTGATTCACTTTTTTATCTTCTTGAATATCAATGGGTAAAACAAAAGCTTGATATTGATCATAATAGATACCATAATGTTCAAATGCTTCTGCCATACATATTAATGTATCATACTTTTCCTTTTTAGGTTGATGTTGATATTCTTCTGACCCAGGAGAACTACCTTCCAATAGACCTGATTGAATCCACTCTTCAATAAGATCTAACTCCGTGTCTGTTAAGCTTCTTTTATTTGCGTAAGCAACCTTAGAATAATCAGCTTTGAATGGTGGCATGAATTGATTTCGTGTCACAAAATTAATCATCTGAGCATAACTTGCCACATCATCATACGTGTCTAAAACCATTGGACCAATATTCCCTTTGGAGTGACATGAAGTACAATTTTTCTCAAGAATTGGTTTGATGTGATTATGATAGGTGACTTGGGCTATAGAAGTTGAATGAAAGCATCCATAAACAATAACTAATATTATTCTAACCATTAATGCGAGTGATGTAGCATCCAATTGGCTCAGGCCATGGCTTTGCAATTGCTTGTTTATTAATAATATTTTTTAGATTAATCCTAAGATCTTCTTTTACCTTGCCATGTTTCATTCTGCCTGGAGCTGCATAGGAATTATTAATTCTTCCTTTGTACAAAACATGATCATTTTCATCAACAACGATTACTTCTGGTGTAATGGATGCATTATACTTGGATGTGATTGTTTGATCCTTATCAATTTTTATCTCAAAGTTTGTTAATCCATATTTCTTCTTGAATAAACTCGCCGTTTTGATATTGCTAATTCTCTGAGGGAACACGGCTATGAAATCTACATCTTCTAGAAATTGATCTGAGGTCTTTGATAGTGAGCTTGCTACAAAGTTACATACTGGACATTCTTCAGCAAGAAAAACATATACCTTAATATTTTTTTGGCTAAAGGAACCAAAACAGCAGCTTAAAAAAATAAAAGATAGAATAATTCTCTTCATGAAAGTAAATCTAATGGAAGAATTTGTTAGAGGCACCATTTTTTTGCTAAAACAATATAAATTCTTTCTGAACCAAAACTTCAGGTTAGAAAAATGCTGCTTCGGGTAATTCTATTAATTTAATATAGAACATCTTCTTAACTTAGACAAATGAGGCTAATATTGACTTTACTGATTATTGCTTTATCTACAATTTCGAAAGCACAAGTCTATTCTTGTATAGATGGAGAAGTATATTTTATCTCAGAAGCTCCACTAGAAATAATAACCGCCTCATCACAAAAGTTGCAGGGCGCCTTAGATGTTAACACGAAAACTTTTGCCTTTCAAATTTATATCAAATCATTTGATGGATTTAATAACTCATTACAAAGGGAGCATTTTTATGAAAATTATATGGAAGTTAATGAATACCCTTTGGCAACTTTTAAAGGTAAATTATTGGAGCAAATTGATAATGATCGGGCAAAGTATCGGGCCAAAGGAATATTGAATATACATGGAATTGAAGTTGAAAGAATTATTGAAGTAAATTTAGGCTTTAATGAATCATCTATTGATTTTTATAGTACTTCGGTCGTTGCACTTGAAGATCATAAAATACATCTACCACGGATCGTTTATCAAAAAATTGCTGAAGAAATTCTAGTAACAGTGCAAGGAAGTTTAAATCTTCGAGAATGAGATTAATATTCTTGTTTTTCTACTTAGGTGCTCAGCAGCTTGTCCTTGGTCAAGTACCAAAATGGGAAATGCATTCTTTTGATCGGGATCTGGAGATTAAGTTTCTTGAGACCGATGATCTAGGTTTTGTTTGGGTTTGCACCCATGATGAATTATTTAGATATGATGGGCTGAGACTTGATTCAAGACTGAAACTAGATGTAGGATATTTTAGTTCGATCAACAAGAATAAAGATGGTATTTTTTGTCTAGGTACATCGATTGGCTCATTTTATTTATTTGACCCTTTAAGAAATAAGATAAAATTTGAAATAGAAAAGAGTGACTTTGGAAAAATTACAGGCCTTTATCTGATTGATAACCAAAACTACATTCTACTTTCTTATGGCTCTGGATTATTAATGTCCCTAAATGGTAAAGAGTACAAGCTTAATACTGAAAATGGTTTGCTCAGTAATGAATTATATGATGTTGTTTTATTTGATGATGACTATTATCTGGCTTGTGATCAAGGAATTCAGATCATCGAATTAGGATTTAAAGATTTTGAATTAAGTACAATCACTGCTGATGATGGACTACCAGACTTGGTGATTACAAATTTGCTCTGCATTAAAAACGAACTTTGGTTTTCTGATTATAAAGGACATGTAGGGTCTATAAATCATCGAAACATTTCATTCTTTGCTATTAATGAAGAAAGTAAAATTCATGATTTAGAAATTTTAGATGATAAAATATATTTGGCCAATGATTCAGGTGTTTTTTGTAAAGATTCTAGTGGATGGCAAAAAAAATATCCAATAAATGGACGAGCAAAAGTGACTCAGATTGTGATTGACAATGAAAATAATTTATGGCTTCAATCTTCTAAAAATTCAGTCTATCAGGGTAATCTTAATTTGGAAAGATGCTTTGATGTTGTAGGGAGTGCAAGGATTTTATTTAAAAATGAAAACAATTTTTTAATTGGAAAAAATTCTGGTTTGTATGACTATAGCACCGGGAAAGGAAAAATTATAAATCGAAATAATATCACTTTTATTAAAGATTTTAATGAGTATATTTTGGTAGGCACTTTTTCTGACGGAGTATTGCTTTATGATAAAAAGTTGAATATTCTTGATCAAAAAGATAATTGGATGGGTGTTTCAAATCAATCTGTATTGTGCATCTATCCTGATGATGATTTGTTGTACGTCTCTTCATTGTCGGGAGTAATGAAATTTCAAATAATAAATTCGAAATTGGTAGAAGCAGGGTCGATCAATCAAGATATTGGCCAAGATTATATTTATACCATATTTAAAAATGAAAATGATCTTCTTTTTGGTACAGATCGACATGGAATTATTAAATGGAACTTAGAATCTAATCAAGTAAAAAAAATAAAAACCTTTGACGATGGAACAAAAATAGGTTCGGTATATTCCATTACCGATGATGGCAAAGATCTTATTTGGTTCAGTTCATCAAACATGGGATTAGGAAAAATTGATGGAGATAGAATTGAAAGAGCGAAGTCGATTGGAAAAACAAATGAAGAATATACCTCTGTATCTAAGACAATAGATAACAAACTAGTTTTAGTTAGCTCAAGTTCTATCGATTTTTTAGATCTAGCAAACGGAAATGTTAGTAATTATAGACAAAAAACTGATCCTGAAATAAGTTCGGAGTATCTTAATACTGTTTTTACCTATTTGGATGAAACGTATATCTTATATGATAATTATGTATTACGGTATACGCCTTTTTCCTCAATAAGTACCCAGCCAAATTTAGTAATTGATCAAATATTTGTAAATCTGTCTCCAGTTGAAAATCAAATTAATTTTAAAGAGGATCAATGCAATTTTGAATTTAAATTTACCGGCCTGTGGTTATCTGATCCTACTAGTTTAAGGTATAGGTATAAATTGGAGGGCTTTGATGATGATTGGCGGGAGACTCGAAATAATTCTGTATCCTTTACTAACCTTGCTCCCGGTAGGTATAAATTTTATTTGCAATGTTCAAGAGATATTAATTACGCCAATGCAAGTACAGTTCAATTTTCTTTTGAGATTTCTAAACATTGGTATAATCAAATTTTAGTAAGGACTTTATTTATTTTAATAAGTTTGATTTTGTTGTGGCTTTTTTATAGAAATAGAGAGAAACAAAAAAGTGAAAAACAAGCACTCAAACAATTGAAAGTTGAGAATCAATTGATAAATTTAAAAAGCCAATTAAACCCTCATTTTTTATTTAATTCTTTTAACACTCTGATTGGCCTAATTGAAGAAGATCAACCAAAAAGTATAGAATTTACAGAGAGAATGTCTGATTTTTATCGCAGGATTTTAGATATGGGAAATTTTGATTTGGTGTCCTTAGATGATGAGTTAGAATTATTAAGACAATATCTTGGTATTTTAAAAACTCGATTTAGTGGTCAACTAAAGATTGAAATGAATTTAGATAGTGTTGAAAACCACATTCTTCCGCCATTTAGTTTGCAAATGTTAATAGAAAACGCGGTAAAACATAACATTGTTTCAACAAAAAACCCGTTGAAAATAAGAATAAAAAAGGATGGTGATTTATTAAGTATTTGGAATCAAAAAAATACTATTTCAAGCTCCGATAAAGGGACCAATACGGGTTTGAAGAATATCAAAAATCGTTTTCTTTTGGCAGGAATGTATGAACCAATCATAAAAGATTGCGAAGATTCATTTGAGGTAATATTAAATCTGAGTAAAAAGTGAGTTTGACTGCCTATATATTAGAAGATGAACTTTTAGCAAAGAATCGATTATTGAGAATGATTTCGGAAGTTGCTCCAGATATTAATGTCATTGCATCCTTTGAATCAGTAGAAGAGCTTGCAATTAGTATGACTGATAATAATATCCAACCTGACCTTTTGTTTTTGGATATTCATGTTTCTGATGGAAGTTCATTTGAGCTATTTCATCTTATGGAAATCAAAAGTAAAGTAATATTTACAACTGCTTTTGACAAATATGCAATAGAAGCTTTTAGAAAAAGTGCTATTGATTATTTACTCAAACCAATAAAAAAAGATCAATTGGCTGAGGCTATCCAAAAAGCATCCCACATGGTTGGTTTGAATCAACAATTATTTAGCTCTGAGTATAAAAGTAGAATACTCATTAATTTTGGGAGAAGATTAATTAGCTTAAAGGTTTCCGATATTGCCTATATCTTTTCTAAGAATAAGATTTCATATTTTGTTTCTCATAAAGGAGATCGATTTCCCTCAGACTATAAATTGCAGGAATTAGAGAAGCTTTTGGACCCTATATTTTTCGCAAGAGCCAATCGACAATATATTGTACACATTGATTCTATTTCAGCTATTTTACGTCATGATTCTTCAAGATTAAAATTAACATTAGAGCCTGAAGCAGAAACAGATATAGTCGTCAGTACTGAAAAGACCAAATTCTTCAAGGCTTGGTTAAAGAAATAGTGATTCAGTTTCAATATTTTTCGATTGAGTAATTATGATGTAATTTTTTGTCTATTAGCATGTATTTTAGTTGATAATTCATACAATTATGAAAGTACTGCTGACATCATTAATAATATTTGGGACATTTATTATTGCTCAAAGCCAATGTAACGCGTCATTTACTTGGGATGGTACTGATATCACGATTCAATTTATTGATTTAAGTACCTCTGATGTAGGAGACCCTATAGTAAGTTGGCTATGGGATTTTGATGATAACGGAAATACTAGTTCAGAACAGAATCCAATTTACACCTTTAGTGATCCTGATGATTATAATGTAATGTTAACAATTACAACACAAAGTGGTTGTATGTCAACGATCACCATCGAAATAGAAACTTGCGTATTAGATGTAAATTATATAATAGGAGACTGTGATATTAATGGTAATATTCCTGTTGACATTACGGTAAATGATCCTTGGGACGTTGCTGAAGAAGTTGATATCATTTTAAATGGTCAATCTGTAATTGGTAGTCCATTTGCTATTTCTGCGGGGAACCCTATTAATATAACAGTTGATGTACCCGGAAATGGTTTGGATCAAATTTTACAATTTCAAAGTACTGAAATTGGCACATGTGGAGAAGTGTTGGAGTTTCCTGTGCCTGATTGTAATTCTGATTGTTTTCTCTCTGGAATACAAGTAAATCTACCTATTGGAACTACCCACTTTGTAGAAGTTGGAGATGATTTTTTTGCGCCAGTATCTACCGGCGTGATCATCGGAGATATTATAGAATTTAATTGGATTGGAGATGGTCATAGTACAACTTCAGATGCCACAACAGGAGTGGATGCATGGAACAGCGGTGTCATAAGTCAAGGGTCAACTTTTGATTTAAGTATCACCAACCCTGGAACCCATCCATATTATTGTATACCACATGGTGGGCCTGGAGGAGTTGGAATGAGTGGTGAGATTTTATCCAATTGTCCAACTGGAAATTCTTTGGACATTATTCTTTCCTTTAATAGTTCCATCGCTGATCCAGCGGGATTTAATGTTTATTATGATGGTAATATTATTTCTGGAAGTCCATTTTCATACAATGGAATAGGAACACAAGAGCTTACATTAAACATTGCTGGGGATGGAAATTTACATTCTATTCTCATTGAAGATATTGCAGATCCAAATTGTACCTTGAGTCTAGATTATGAATCACCAGATTGCAACCAAGGAGGAGGGGACCCTGTTTGTAGTATCACAATAGACTTAGGAATGCCTAGTGGTTGCGATCCAAATCAAAATGTGACGATAGATGCTACAATTACTGTAGCGAATGGGGGATCAGGATTTAATTTATCCATTGATGGAAATACTAGTACCTTTTACGATTACACAGGTCCGAATACTACAATCAACTTGACTTTGCCAGGAGACGGGATGAATCACTCAATAGAGGTGGTAGACGATTTAGATCCTGTTTGTATTGCTTCCACAAATATAGTAACACCTGATTGCAATCTTCCTTGTTCTATCACCAATTTGACAGCCATTGCAGGTGGATCAGGAGGGTCAGGAATCATCCACTCGGTAAATGTAGAAGATTTTATTTTTAATCCTTCCGTGATTAATATAACTGAAGGTGATCAAGTCGAATGGGTTTGGACTGGAAATGTTGCTCATACAAGTACATCAGATGTAACTACAGGTTTAGACAGTTGGGATAGCGGATTACTAAATAATGGAGATACATACTTAAGTCCAATATTAACAGAAGGAGAACACCCTTATTATTGTATCCCTCATGGTAATCCAGGAGGTTCAGGTATGGCTGGGACAATTTTTGTTTTACCACCGTGTAACATCAATGATGAGGTTATGGTGACAGTAAGTTTTGATATCACAAGCAATGGGACGAATGGATATGAAATCCTAGTGGATGGGGTGATTGCTGGAAGTTTTACCTACTTAGCTGGTTCTGGGCAATCAGCGACTATAAATGTCCCAGGTGATGGTAATTCACATATCATTGAGGTAAGAGATGTTGACGATGTTTCCTGTAGTGCAACTGCCAACATTACAACGGCAGATTGTAACGGAGGAGGCTCACCTATCTGTTCCGTTGACCTTAATGCAGTAATTGGAGGAGTTTGTGATGCTAACAATCAAGTGCCAATTGATTTAACAATAAATGCTGTAGATCAGGGATCAACTTTTTTGGTGACAGTAGATGGAATAAATATTGGGAATTTTAATTATACAGGAAGTATTACAAATATTACTATCAATATTGATGGGGATGGGCTTGATCATACAATTAATATTACAGACGATGTAGATCCCAGCTGTACTGCTTCTACTATTATCAATACTCCAGATTGTAATGTCCCATGTAGCATCTCAAATTTAACCTTAACTGCAGCAGGTGGGGGTGGATCAGGAACGATTCACACGGTAGAAGTTGAAGATTTTATTTTTAATCCTTCAGTAATAAACATAACAGAAGGAGATCAGGTTGAATGGACTTGGACTGGAAATGTTGCTCATACAAGTACCTCGGATATAAATTCTGGAATAGATAGTTGGGATAGTGGTTTACTAAGTACAGGTGACACTTATATTAGTCCAATATTGTCAGAAGGCGAGCATCCTTACTATTGTATTCCACATGGTAATCCTGGAGGCTCGGGAATGGCTGGGACTATCTTTGTATTGCCCCCATGTGATATTGATGATAATGTTATGGTGAATGTAGGTTTTGATGTTGTTGGTGGGGGTGCCAATGGTTTTGAAGTGTTAGTGGATGGATTGGTTATGGGGAGCTTTAGTTACATTGGTGGAACTGCACAAACAGCAATAATTAATGTTCCAGGCGATGGAAATTCTCATGTAATTCAAGTTATAGACCTCGCAGATTCTAATTGTAACGCTTCCGCAAATATTGTCACTTCTGATTGCAATGGAGGAGGCACAGCTTTTTGTGTTATAGATTTGGTGGCTGAAATTGGTGGTGCATGCGATGTTAATAATCAAGTACCGATAGATCTTCAGATTAATGCTGCAGATCAAGGAATATCATTTGATGTAACTGTTGATGGAAACAGTCTAGGCTCATTTGATTATACAGGAAGTATTACAAATATTACTATAAATGTTGATGGTGATGGATCGAATCATACTATTATTGTATCCGATAATACAGATCCTTCATGTACTGCAACAACAATTATTAATGTCCCTAATTGTAATGCACCGTGTAGCATAACCAACGTAGAAGCAATTGGGGCTTCAGGCGGTGGATCAGGAACGATTCATTCTGTGGAAGTTGAAGATTTTATATTCAATCCATCCATTGTAAATATAACTGCAGGAGACCAAGTAGAGTGGGTTTGGACTGGTAACGTTGCCCATACAAGTACATCGGATATAAGTTCTGGAGTAGATAGTTGGGATAGTGGCTTGCTAAGTACTGGGGATACTTTTTTAAGTCCTGTATTATCAGAAGGAGAACATCCTTATTATTGCATCCCTCATGGTAATCCAGGAGGTTCAGGAATGGCGGGAACAGTTTTTGTTTTACCTCCCTGTGATGCGGATGATAATGTCATCGTTAATGTTACATTTGATGTGGAAGGTCCTGGATCTAGTGGTTATGAAGTGTTGGTAGATGGAGTATCAGTTGGAACCTTTGTTTATACAGCTGGAGTTTCACAATCAAATACAATCTCTGTTCCTGGAGATGGAAATTTGCATGATATTCTTGTCAGAGATATTGAAGATCTAAATTGTAGTGGAGCCACAAATATTACTACAGCAGATTGCAATAGTGGAGGAACGCCTATTTGCGAAATTGAAGTTATGGGTGAATTAGGAGGAATTTGCGATGAAAATAATCAAGTTCCTTTAGATCTTACAATCAATGCCTCTGATCAAGGATCAAGTTTTGAAGTTGTGCTTGATGGAAATAGCCTAGGTAGTTTTGATTATACAGGAAGCATAACCAACCTAACAATTAATGTTGATGGAGATGGACAAAGTCATTTGATTTCTGTTACGGATGATATTGATGGAGGATGCACATCATCTGTGTCGATAACTGTTCCAAATTGTTCGGCAAGCTGCGACATTACAAATCTAACTGCTATTCCAACTAATGATGGAATTGGGAATATCCACTCTGTAGAAGTTGAAGATTTTATCTTTAATCCCTCAGTAATTAATATTATCACAGGAGATCAGGTAGAATTTCTTTGGACAGGAAATGTTGCCCATACCGCTACCTCAGATCTGAATTCAGGTCCTAGCAGTTTCAATAGTGGTTTACTTAATAACGGTGATGTTTATTTGACTCCTGTTTTGACGGAAGGAGAGCATCCGTATTATTGTATTCCTCATGGTGCTCCAGGAGGTGTGGGTATGTCTGGGAATATTTATGTACTTCCTCCTTGTAATGGAAACAATGAAGTTTTAGTAAATGTAAATTTCGATATTCAAGGAGCTGGAACCAATGGCTTTGAAGTAGAAATAGACGGTATTGTAATCGGAATTTTTGATTATGTAGCCGGAATTCAGCAAAGTGCAATAATAAATGTTCCAGGTGATGGGAATAGCCATATAATCCAAGTAAGAGATGTTTTGAACAGTGCCTGTTCAGAAACTGTAACAATCGCAACAACAGATTGTAATGGAGGAGGGTTAGCAAATTGCCAGTTGGCAATGAATGCATCAGTTTCTGGTCCTTGCAATGAAGGTAATTTCGTGCCGGTAAATGTTCTAGTGTCTGCCATTGATCAAGGTGAAAACTTTACTTTAATTCTAGATGGAGTTAGCCAAGGAGTTTATGATTATACAGGTAGCACTACAAATGTTTCATTAAATGTTATTGGAGATGGAATGGATCATACAATTTCCATTATAGATGGGAGTGATTCAAGCTGTAGCGATTCAGTGACGTTCAGTACACCAAACTGTAATGCCGATTGCTCAATTTATGATTTAAATCTAAGTTTTAATTCGAACGTGACCCATCATGTACTTGTAGAAGATTTTAAATTTTCTCCCGATTCAATAAATGTTTTAATTGGCGATACGATTCTATTTGATTGGACTGGAAATATTCCACATACAGTTACTTCTGATATTCAAAGTGGTCCCCAAGTATTTGAAAGTGGATTGCTTTCTCATGGCGCAACATTTGAAATAGTGACAAGTTCTTTGGGTAATCATTCATATTATTGCATTCCACATGGTGCACCTGGAGGAATAGGCATGTCAGGTAATATTAATGTACAAGCTTTGTGTGATGGATCTGATGCAGTAGGATCACTTTCATTTTCTTATCAAGGGACAAGTGATCAAGGCTTTAATATCTTTTCTGATGGTATATTATTGAGCGAAAGTCCTTTTTCCTATAATCCTTCAGGTGTGAGCTCAGGAACAATAATTGTTAATGGAGATAACGAGATGCACCTCCTGACAGTAAGTGAAGTTGGGGAAAGTGGTTGCTCTAGTTCAATAAATTATGTTGCACCTGATTGTACGAATAACGAATGCCTGACTGTTATAAACAACGTGAACTTTAGCACTTGCTCCGATGCTAATATTAGCATGAATATTGAATTTTCATCATTGGTAGAAAATGAATCTCATTCCATTTTACTCAATGGAACAAAGATAAATGATGTGCCTATTTTGACTGATATCAATAGCTTGGGAAGCTTTTCCTACAATCTAACAGGCAATGGCAACCAAGTTGAACTTATTGTGGCAAATAACATATTTCCAAGCTGTGCAGACACAATAATGGTTACGCTTCCAGATTGCGATATTCCTTGTCTCATTTCAGACTTTGAGGCCATAGCAGGAAATGGAATACATATTGTAGAAGTAAGAGATTTTGATTTTTCACCAAAAGATATAGAAATCAATTTAGGAGATACGATCAGGTTTTTATGGACAGGAGTCATACCACACACTACGACTTCAGATATAGCTATTGGAGAAAACAGTTGGGATTCTGGTTTGTTTGGAGAAGGACATGTGTTTGACTTGGTTATTCAAAACACGGGTTATTATCCATATTACTGTATTCCTCATGGGGGTCCGGGAGGAATTGGAATGGCAGGAAGTATTAATGTAGTAGAGCCATGCGTTCAAGGAGAATTTATGCTTAATTATCAATTTAGTATTTCAGCTGGAAGCCATTTAGGTTATAATTTATTTCTGGATGGAGAGCTTATAAATAACAATCCTATAGACTATTTGAATCCAACAGGATTTAACAATGGCACAATAAATCTACCTGGTGATGGGATGGATCATTTATTAACAATACAGGATTTAGAAACCGAATATTGTGCTTTTACAACAATGATTACAACCGAAGTTTGTGAATTAGAGTGTAAAATTACAAACTTGGAAGTCCAACTAGGGCCTTCCATTGTTAATCTTATTGAAGTCAGGGATTTTGATTTTTTCCCAGAGTTAATAGAAGTAAATGCGGGAGAAACAATTAGATTTATAAATACAGGTCAAATTCCACATACCAGTACGTCAGATTTACTTGATGGACCAGATTCATGGGATAGTGGGTTGCTTTCTTCAGGAGATGTTTATGATTTAAATATACATTCAGCTGGGACACATCCTTATTATTGTATTCCTCATGGTGGACCTGGTGCAATAGGTCAATCAGGCGTTATATCAGTTTTTCCAGCTTGTCTTAATGGAAATCAAGAAGTCAGTATCTCATTTGATATTCAAGCTGGAAGTGCTGATGGCTTTAAGCTATTCTTAGATGGAGAATTACAAGGCGGCCTTAGACCATATGATAATAGAAATGGAAATAATAAGGTTGCTATTGATTTTCCCGCTGATGGAGAGCAACATATTGTGACCATACAGGATAGCGAAAACCCAGTGTGTGCAGCAAGTGCTTTTTATAACTCTATTAATTGTAATGATGGCTGTGAACTATCAGGATTGAATTATAAACTGAGTAATGTGAAGCATGTGGTAGAAGTCAGAGACTTTGATTTTTTGCCTTTAGAGTTAAACATTGAATTGGGAGATACTATTTTATTTGATTGGAAAGGTGATATTGCTCATACTGTAACATCTGATGCAATTTCTGGAGAATCAATTTTTAATTCTGGACTCTTAGAAAAAGGAGATACATGGGAGTTGGTTTTACAAGAGTTAGGCAGTCATCCATATTATTGTATTCCACATGGAGGACCTGGTGGAGTTGGTATGGCAGCAATAATAAATGTTGTTGATCCTTGCAGTGATGAATCTGTTAATGCAACATTTAAATTTAGCTCTAATCAACTTGTTGGAACCTATCAAGTATTATTAAACGGCAGCGTCGTGCTTGCAGGAATGTCTTATTCTACTAGTTCACAAAATGAGTTTCAAATAGAACTTCCTGCAGATGGAACAGATATTGAAATTTTGGTTGTAGATGAATTAGATCAGACATGTAGCATTTCAAAATCAATTGATGGAATAAATTGTTCTGACCCATGTTTCAGTACATCTGCTGCTTTTAGCTTTGATATTAATTTTGCAACCTTGGAAGCACAATTTGAAGATCAAAGTGTCGGAAATATTGTAGCATGGAATTGGGATTTTGGTGATGGTTCAAGCAGTGACTTACAAAACCCGAATCATGTATTTAGCGAGCCAATTGTTTATGAAGTTTGTCTCGAAATAAGGGACGAAAATGATTGTGTAGAATTATTTTGTGATAAGGTAAGGTTTTCAGAAGAAGTTTGTGAAGCTAACTTTGAATATATACAGAATGATTTAAATTTTACCTTTATTAATACCTCGGATTACGAAGACCCAAACACTGACTTCCTTTGGACTTTTGGAGATGGACAAATTTCGACCGATATAGATAGTGTTTTCCATATTTATGAAATTGGAATATATGATATATGCTTGCAGATTTCTTCGGACAGTTGTGAAAGTAATATTTGCCTTGAGCTAGATCTGACGGATCCTTGTCTTACAATTAGCCCAGCATTCGAAGCAACAAAATTGGCTGACGAATTAAGTGTACAATTTTCTGATCAAACTTTAGGAGCTCCAGATTCTTGGTTGTGGGGATTCGGCGATGGCAACACAAGTACTGAACAGAATCCAGTCCACATTTATAACGAGGCCGGTATTTATAATGTCTGTTTGTTTGTGCAAGATGATAACTTATCTTGTAGTAAATCCATCTGTAAATTAATTGATTTAATGACTACAGGGTTGGAGGAATTAGAAGTGTTGAATACACTATCCATATATCCCAATCCATCAAATGTATATCATGAGATTTTCATTGAAGGTATTCATTTTGAAGACTTAAATAAATCTGCAATTCTTGAAATTTATAATATGCATGGAAAGCTATTGGTGAAAGATGAATTATTCTTGACAAATAACCTGACTCTTTCTTTTGAAAGTGATCCTGGCACTTATTATATTAAGATTTCAGCAGAAAACTCAAGTTATGGAGGATTGGTTATTCGAATTTAAAAATGAATTTTGACTAGATATTTATTAAATATAATATTTGTCCTTCTAGGATTGGTCGTGTTGTCGATGCTGTCTTCATGTGTGCACGAACCATTTCCCCCCGAAGATTTTGGACCTATTATCCAAGATACCATGATGATTGATACCAGTAAGAATGCTTGTGACACAAACCTGGTTTACTTTAATCAAGCGATACAGCCTTTAT
>JAHDGD010000095.1 GCA_020627825.1 Saprospiraceae bacterium | reverse complement strand
AATAGACTTAAATCCTTTCTTTAAAGAAGATTTTTAAGCGCCGCAAATATAATATAAAATCAGCTTTATTATCAAATAATTACGAAAAGTACTTTGGATGTTTTTATGAAACAAGTATTTAATACGAAGCATATTATCCCTATTGTCAATTCCACCACACTGCATACCGTCTTTTTTTAAGTTCTTTTGCCAACCATTCTTCCATTCGATATGCCTCTTGTTTTGAGCGGATTGTGTTGTATTCTGAATATAAGCTTGGTCTTAAATAGAGCCCATACTTTTCAGGGAAATAGGAAGAAATTTTGAAGCCTTTCTTACTTTTTGCACCTGATTTATGTTTCTGAAATCTTTGTTCTGGTGATAAACTGGTCATTCCTACATACAGACATTCACTGACTCCATTATATTGTGGATTTGCTCGACGAAATTTTGCACTTTCACTCCACACTGTTTTTGAAAGTTCAATTACGTATATAGAATAGCTTGCCATAAAAATTCTTCTATCTTTTATAACACAATTTCCATACCATTTTTCTTTTAGTTTTTTGGGCTCGAGCCCAAAAAGTATACGCGTAATCTTGTTATAAACCAAGACGAAACGATGGAATATAGCCTTCAATTTACTCAATCATGTACATGTAAAAAATATATTGCGTTTATATCAAAAGTCCTAGCCAGATTAATAGTTCGTTTAACACATTATATCTATATTTAATATATATTTGTAATTACGAACCAATGCGGATGTTGTCCACACAAATCTGCTTCCTGATACCCAAAGCAATGCTAAATGATACTAGTCCTATTGTTCAAACAGAGAAGACTATAATGACTATTCGTATCAACTACATTCAAAAATTAAGCCTATACACTTTTACTTTACTTTTATTCTTTTTATCTGGGAATGCACAAGATCCTTGTCTTATTCGTACAGCAACAGAGCCAGATATTATTAGCCGCAGTTTCCAAGCTGTTCAAAGTGTAAACTCAGCACTTAATGATGTTGTTTCTTGGCAAAATCCTGAATGGGCAACAGGAATTGATGGCTTGGTTTCTACGATCGACCTCGCTCCTGGAGAAAGTTCAGATCGTCTTGTCTTTAACGACTTTTATTTTGATATTCCTCTTGGTGCACGAATTACTGGACTTCAGCTTGAACTCACTGGAGCCTCTACTCTTTCTGAAGCATTGGATGAAAAGATGGTGCAATTTCTTTTGGACGGAAGTCCTATAGGGAATAATTTAGCGGATAAATCCGTCATATCTTCTCCTTGGCAAGAAAATCTGCATACGTGGAATTATGGTTATGAATTTTCAGATTGGGGAATTGACCCGACATATGAAATGCTCAATAACAATGTACTGGAATTTGGTATCCAATTAGAGAATGATTCCGATACGGATTCTTTGCATGTAGCCATCGAAAATGTTTCCTTTATCGTGTACTATGAACCTTTGTATTCGATTTGCGGACACGAATGCGTCGTTCTTTATAATGACGAAGTTGCTGATGCCGTAAACTATATTTGGGAACTTCCAGAAGGTGTTAAGTTGCAAGAAACTGATGAAAATGAAAGAGTGGTAAATGTTGATTTTTCAATGGGAGAGTATGGTATTCTGGAAGTTGGACTTACGATCACTACACCTTCAGACACCTTTTATTGTAACAGACAATTCCTTAAAGAAGATTGTGGTCCCGCCAGTATCGGTGATTTTGTATGGTACGATGAAAATGGAAATGGGGTACAAGATCCTGATGAACCTGGACTTGAGAATATTCAGCTGAACTTATTTAATCCGTATGAAGAACTGTTGCATACCGTATCAACTGATGTCAATGGAAAATACAGTTTTACAGATTTAGACCCAGGCTACTATTTTGTGGAATTAGTAACAAGTGAATTTTTAGTGACCAGTAATCAGAATACAGATTCCTTAAATTCAGACTTTAATTCTGATTTTGCTACTGACATATTTTATGTATCAGGTGGAGATTCCATTCTCACTATTGATGCTGGATTGGTGACAGCCTCCTCTATATCTGGTAGTATATGGAGAGAATGTGATGGAGATGGAATATTTGATGGTAGTGATATTTTTGCCAATGGGGTTACAGTCGCTCTTTTTCAAAATGATGTATTCATCCAAGAGGTATCGACTGATTTTCAAGGAGAGTATGTTTTTGAAAATTTATCATCAGGAATGTACACACTGGCGATACAAAATTTAAGTGATATTGCTCCTTTATCAGGTGATAATGTGTTTGATCAAAATAAAAAGACAGAAGTAGATCTTGGGATAGGAGAAGATAAGGAACAAGTTGATGGAGCATTATTACGTTATTCAGGGTATGAATTTTCAATTTTTCTGGACACAAACTTTGATGGCGTTTTTACAGAGGATGAAGATGAATTGGAAGGATTAGAAGTTATATTAACTAACGAAAGTTCAACCTTTAGTTCTTTTATAGAAAATGGTAAAGTTATTTTTGACGAGTTACTAGTAGGTACATATACCTTAATATTGCCGAATTTGAGTCAGTTCGATGTTGCAGCATCACAGTTTTCGTTCATGGAAGTTGGATCCGATATTGAATTTTCATTGGGAAGTTTAATGTGTGGTTCAGTGATACCATCTACCATAATTCTTTCAGAATATCATTCAGAAATAGGAGATTTCGTGTGGTTTGATGACAATGGAAATGGAATTCAAGATGATAATGAAAAGGGAATACCCGATATAACGGTTCAGTTGATTCATATGACTACTGCAGATGTAGTAGAAGAAACGGTTACGGATGCCAACGGATTTTATCAGTTTCTAAATATTCCTGAGGCTTCTTATCTCATTTATATTTTGTTACCAGATGAAACCTTGCAAGAGACCATATTAAATGCCGACGATAAAAAAGGTTCAAAAGTTGTTTCAATAGGTGGAACTTATGCAATGGGCCCAGTGAATATTACCAATGGATACAAAGACAATACTTGGGATGCTGGATTCAAGCTCGCTCAGAGTTCAATTAGTGGTTTTACATTTTTGGACCTTGATGGAGATAACGTCTTGAGTGGAGTAGAAGAATTACTGGAAGGAGTTGATGTATATTTATATACTTCTTCTATACAATTAGTCGATGAAAGCGTTACAGATGAAAATGGCTTCTATACATTTGATGTTGATCCTGGTGCGTATTACATAGGATTTTCTCATCCATTGTTTTTCGAAGTTGTAGAAATTGGTGTGGGTACAAATTCTCTACTTGATTCAGATGTATTGACCACTGGTGATAATGAAACAAGTGTTTTTTCTGTTTTACCAGGTGAGCAAGTGGAGGGTATAAATATTGGATATATCCTACCTCCATCGATTGTAGGAAATTTAGTTTTTATGGACTTCAATGAAAATGGAGTTTTTGATGCTGATGAAGAAGGTATAGAGGATGTAAGTGTAAAAGCATATAATGAGAATGGGGAAGTTATAGAAGAGACCTTTACGACATCAGGAGGTTTGTATCAATTATCTTTATATCCAGGAACGTATTATCTAGAATTTAAAAAAGATGGAATCCTTCAAGAAACCATTCATATTCCTTCTATCCTTGATAATAATTCAGACATTACCAATGCATATGGCCCATTCACAACAGATGCTTTTTCTGTTTCTCCTGGAGAAAATATAATGCATAAAGATGCAGGGTTTTTAGTGGAACAAAGTATTATAGGAGATCTTGTGTGGTATGATATAAATGGCGATGGGAATCAAGATTTCAATGAACTAGGCGTAAAAGATATGATGGTTCATCTTCATAAAGTCGGCACTGGTATTGTACAGTCGACAACAACTGGAAATGGAATAGATACATTCCCTGGAGTATATCATTTTAAGGTCTACGAGCCAGGTGAATATTTTGTCCAATATGAATTGGAGAATAACGGAGTTAATTTCACACAATATGAACCTCAAGGAAATGGCCCTACGACAGATAATGGATTTGCGACTACACCTTCTTTTTCTGTTGAAATGGGTCAGGCATATCATGGTATAGACGGCGGGATTGTTACAGTTCAAGCTGTTTTAGGAGATTTTGTGTGGGCGGATTCGAATGAAAATGGGATCCAAGATAATGGAGAAAAAGGCATAAACGGGATCAATGTATTTCTATATGATGATGCCTTTAATTTTATTGATGTAACCCTTACTTCGTACAATGTATTGAATCAAAAAGATGGATTTTATCATTTCGATCAACTAGAAAGTGGGAACTACATTCTTGTTTTTGATACAGAAGAAACTTTTTCTGTTTCGAATGCGGGTTTTGATGAATCTGCTGATAGCGATGTAACGAATGAATTTTTGCCAGGTTCTACAGGGATTATTCAATTAATGGAAGGAGAATTAGCTTTTAATATAGATGCGGGATTAAAAACCGAACCCCTCTCCTCAGTGGGAGATTATGTATGGTTGGATGAAGATAAGGATGGTATACAAGACCCTGGTGAGAACGGAGTTGAAAATATCGAGCTTCATCTAGTTGATGCAGAAAATAACCTAATGCAAGTCACAACATCGGACATCAATGGATATTATGTATTTAAAAACATTGAAAAAGGGTATTATAAAATTTTCGTGCCGTCACTTTCGACACTCGATTTTACAGAACATAGCATAGGTGGAGAGGAATTGGATAGTGATATACAATCAACAGGTGAATCGTTTTTATTTTATATAGAATCAGGAGACGATATAAAGTATATTGATGTTGGACTAATAGATTCTGATGGCTTTAAAGATGAAGTTAAGCAAAATTTAGAAAGTGCAAATGAAGAGAATGAAGAAGAGGATGAACTTGTGTACGGAACGAAAATAAAAGATCAAGAACTTGACGAAGATGCTGAAGATTTTGAGAAAGATCAAAAAGAAATAGACAAAGTCCAAGAGGAATTTCCTTCTGAAGCCTTGCAAAACATGTTAACCTTATATCCCGTTCCTGCACATCAAGATATTCATCTTAAGATTAACAGAGCGTTTACTAAAGATGTAAAGATTGAATTATTGAATCTTCATGGAGAAATACTTTTATCAAGGATAACACCTCATGCAAAAGGAACAGTGCATACATTTCAATTGGATCATTTAGTTTCTGGCATGTATATTATTAAAGTGACTGATGGTCAATCTATTCTGTTTAAAAAGTTCGTGATAGATTAAATGTTAAGATTTTTTGGGCTTTCGCCCAAAGCAATTTTTTTCATTAAGTACCGTCTACAAAAATTGATTAGGTGGACAGTTAGGATTTTTTCTCTTTTTTATGAAACATAATTTTCTTTGGGCTCGAGCCCAAAGAAGAACGTGATGATTATTGTGTTTATACTATTTGCATAACGTGGGTTTATAGGAATAGATAGCTTTAGGATTACATGTATTTTGAAAAGAGCCACATAAAAAAAGGCTTTGGGCGAAAGCCCAAAACCTTTTTTGTTCTAAAAAACTAAAGTTGTTTTTGCTCTAGTTAACTTTACTAAAAACGCGTTGCATTCTATAGAATAACCAATACATTACTGGAACAACAATCAACGTTAAAAATGTAGCAAAAATAAGTCCATAGATAACTGTTTTTGCCATTGTTCCCCAGAAAACCGCATTATCACCTCCTATAAAAAATTGTGGATCCGATTCGCTGATTAGAGTAAAGAAATTAATGTTAAGTCCTATTGCCAGTGGAATCAAACCAAGAACAGTTGTAACTGCAGTTAATAAAACGGGACGCAACCTAGTTGATCCACCTTTCACTATCGCTTCTTTAATGTCTTCCATACTCAGTTGATTCATATGTGTATACCCCATGGATTCTCTTTTCCTCTGAATAACTAAGTTGGTGTAGTCAATTAATACAATAGCATTATTTACCACGATACCAGCTAATGAAATAATACCCACACCACTCATTACAATGATGAAATCCATTCCAGTTACAAGATAACCCAGTAAAACACCAATCAAAGAAAACAAGACTGATAGTAGGATGATTATAGGTGACAAGATTGAATTGAACTGAGCTACAATAATTAAGAAGATAGAAAATAATGCTATTAATAAGGCTTTTGACAAGAAAGCGATTTGTTCTTCTTGTTCTTCTAGCTGTCCAGTAAATTCAAAACTATAGCCATCAGGTATATCGAAGTCTTCTAGTTTGGACTTCAAGACATTGACAACTTCATTGGCATTATAACCGTCTAGTACATTACTCGTGATGGTAATAATTCGTTCTTGATCTGTTCTATTTATTGAGGTGTATGAAGATTTATATTCAATATCTGAAACTGCACTGACAGGGACTTGAGCAATCCTTCCATTTGCAGGGTTACGGAATGTAATCTTTTGATTCATTACATTTTCAACATTGTTTCGATATTTCGGAGATGCTCTGACAAAAATGGGATAATCATCTTCTCCTATTTTTAGTTTTGAAACTTCTTTTCCGAAAATTGATGTCCGTAAAGCATCAGAAATTCCGTAGGTACTAAGTTCGAATCTTCTAGCTGCTGAGCGATCAATATTGACCTCTATTTCAGGTTTACCTATTTTAACATCTGCCTTTAATTCTTCTACTCCATCTACATCAGCTCTATTTAAGAAAGCAATCATATCTTCGGAAATACCGACGAGTCTATTCACATTATCACCAGAAATCTCAATGTTAATTGGTTTAGCTTGAGGGGGGCCAGTAGCATTTTGATCGACCACAATTTGCACACCTGGTATGCCTTTTAATGCTTTTCGAATGTCATTCATTGCATCTATAGAGCTTAAATCTCCTCTTTCATCACTAGGAACAAAGGTGACTGTTAATCTTGCAGATTGTGGTTGAGCACCAAAAGCTGGTCCTGCATTTGGGTCTGCTGTGTTTTCACCTATCTGAGTCAAAACTTCCTCTACAATTTTTTCATAAGGCTGAATTGCCTCAACGACTCGTTTCTCAATATCTTTCGTAATTTCATTTGTTGCTGAGATGTCATTTCCTATTGGTAATTCTATGAAAGCATTGATATAGGCAGGTTCAGTCTTTGGGAATAGTTCAACTTTTGGAGGATTTAAATTTAATAAACCCATCACTCCTATTAGCATAATGAATGTGCCTATGAATATAATAATTGGCATGGCTCCACGTAAAGCGAATGTTATAAACCTATTGTATACATTTTCCAACCATGGAACGACTTTATTCTGAAATGCAAATGATGCTGGTCTTAAAAAATAGTAATTTACTAAAGTCAATATGGCTGCAAATCCAAATAGATTTCTAGCCCAAACAGTTGATGTTATCAATCCTGCAATGGCACATAATAAAAAGATACCTGCAATCAAGAATATGCGATTTCGCTTTCTGTTTCTTAATTGTTTATTGTCTATCTTCTCATCAACTTTCATAAATCGTGCGCATAAAACTGGATTGATGACCAATGCAACAAAGAGCGAAGATGTGAGAACGATGATTAAAGTAATGGGTAAGTACTTCATAAATCCTCCCATTAATCCAGGCCAAAAAGCCAACGGAATAAATGCAGCTAAGGTAGTTGCTGTAGAAGCAATAATCGGTAAAGCAACTTCACCTGTTCCATATTTCGCAGCATCATCAGCTGAATACCCATCTTGCATGTATCGGTATATATTCTCTACCACTACAATCCCATTATCTACCAACATACCCAGTGCTAGTATCAAACCAAATAATACCACCATATTTAGCGTGTACCCCAATGAACTAATCAACAAGAATCCCATCAACATTGATAATGGAATAGCTACCCCTACAAAAGTGGAGTTTCTTAATCCTAAGAAAAATAACAAAACCAAAACAACTAAAATAATACCTGAAATGATACTATTTTCAAGGTTCTCGACAGAATCTCTTGTTTGTGTAGACTGGTCATTAAAAATACTGACTTGTATATCTTCAGGTAAATAGCTTTCTTCAGCAACTTTTACAACTTCTTTTATTTTATCCGATGCAGATAACAAATTTTCTCCACTTCGTTTAATCACATCAAGAGATACAACTGGTAAACTATTTGCACGTGCAATACTGGTTTGATCTTCGAAGTCAAGCTTTACTTCTGCAATATCTCGTAGATAGATAGAATTTTGATTTTCACTTTTGACTATGATGTCTTCTAACTCTCGAGAATTTTCAAATTCACCTACAACTCTCAAGGAAGTCCTGAATTCATTTTTTACGATTTCTCCTCCTGATAAGGTTACATTTTCAGAACGTATAGCATTTTCTATATCTCCGAAACTTACCTGACGAGCCTGCATTTTAAGTAAGTCAACATCTACTTTCACCTCTTTATCTTGAACTCCTTTTACGTTAACAGCTGATATTTCTTTGATATCTTCTATATCATCTCCCAGTCTGTCAGCTAAGGATTTTAGTTGCTCATTTGAATAGTCACCTGATAAATTTACAGTCAGTATGGGAATTTCTGACAAGTTAATTTCTATAACTTCAGGATCACTTTGAAGGTCATTAGGTAATTCAGGCTTTGCGCGATCAATCGCATCTTTAATCTTTCTTGTTGCTACATCAGAATCTACATCGGAATCAAATTCAGCAGTTATGATGCTGAAATCTTGCAAAGATTGCGAAGTGATTTTTTTCAATCCTGTGATAGTAGATATTTCTTTTTCAAGAGGTCTTGTAATAAGACTTTCAATGTCTTTTGCCGAATTCCCGAAATAAGGAGTATTCACGTAAATTTCAGGAAAGCTAATCTCTGGGAATGATTCTTTTGGCATAGTAGTATAAGCTACTAAACCGAAAAGCAATATTATTCCCGTTATAAGATATACTGTAACTTTATTATTAACGGCAAGATTTGTTAACCCGAAGGTTTTCAATCCTACCTGTTTATTGATCGTTGATTTGTTTTCTTCCATTACTCAGGGGTATTTGAAATTTTAATTAAATCATCAGGTGCTAATGTTCTTGCCCCAGTTTGTATTATTTGATCTCCTATGCTTAGTCCCTTAGCTATCAGGATTTCACCGTTAAAGCTTTCACCAGTTTCTACTATGTTTTTTTGAGCATAATTGCCTTCCTCACCTTCAGCAACCGTATATATATAGGTGTTACCACTTACGTCTTGTTGTACAAGTTCTACAGGTACCATCAATGCATCTTCTATTGTTTTGTCATTCAATTCAACTAATGCTAGAAGGTTTGGCTTTAACTTACCACCACTATTCGAAAGATTGATTTCGATTTGAAAGGTTCGATTTGCGGGATTTATTGACCTTCCTAACATTGAAATTCTTTCCATTCGCTCTATCCCTAGTGCTGGAAACATAACTTTTACTCTTTGACCTTTACGAACAGCAGGTAATAAATTTTCAGGAACATCAACCACTGCTTTTACACTGCTCGTATTAATGATCGTGGCAATTGGAGTTCCTGGGCCTGTAGTTTCACCACTTTTTAAATAAAGACGGTCAACATACCCACTCATCGGGCTGATTATACTCGCTTTTGCTAAATTGGAATTTAAAGTGGCTAGCGTTTTTTCAAGCCTTTCTTTATTATTCTTTGCTTGCAAATATTGGATTTCAGAACCTATGTTTTGGTCCCATAATTTTTGTTGTCTTTCAAAAACCGTAACCGCTAAATCTAGTGATGTATTCACCTCATCCATTTGCTTTTTCAGACTTTCCATATCTACAGAACCAACTACTTGACCTCTTTTTACATAATCCCCTTCATTAAGTGTAAGATTCATGATTCTTCCTCCTGTTTCCGATGAGATATTGACAGCATCCGATGATTCTATATTTCCTTGAAGTTCCGTAAAACTTTTGAATTCTTTGGGCTGGAGCCCAAAAGTTGTAACTGCTTTTTTGGGTTTTTCCTTCGGAGGTTCTTTTTCAGCAATCTTTTCTTCTACCTTTTTAATCTTTTCTTCTAGCTCTTGCATCTCTTTCTTTCTATCTAAAAGGAATTCTTTCATCTCCTCTAGATCTTCAGGAATTTCGTTTTTCGGTTGGCATGATATTAAACCAATCAAAAGTAAAATGTATATGAATTGATAGTTCATCTTTTGTATATTTTTCGTTTTCTTAATATTTAGTTGTTATAATGTCTCCAGTAGCTATGTCGTATGCAATTTTAGCATTAACGAGATCCAGTAGCGCTTGAATGTATTGTTGTTGTGTTGTATATAATTCCCTTTCAGCTGAATTTACTTCAAGAGAAGACCCTACTCCTTCTTTATATTTAATTTGAGTGACATCGTAAATATCTTCAGCTAAACTTTGTCTTCTTTTCGTTGAAAACACATTTTGTTTAGCATTCAAATATTGCTGATAGGCATTGTTTATTTGCAAATCAACTCCTTTTTCAAAATTCTCTTTTTGTATCGCAGTCCGTTCAATATCAACTTTGATTTTTTGTTCTTTGATACCTACTGTACCTCCATTGTAGATGGGCACATTTAGTTGTAGTCCAACGACAGAAATAGGAAAAAAACCTGGTTCATCTGAGTCAAATAAATTATTGCGCTGCAATTGATACTGATAATTCCCAAATCCAACAAGTGATGGATAGCGTTGCATTTTTGTTGCTTTTAGATTGATCTCGTTTAGCTCTTGGCCTAATTGGATATTCTCATATTCAGGTCTTTTTGAGTAGTCTGTTTTTTCTACAACATCAATTTCTTCAACTAATATTTTATCCACTATATCATCTAAAGTTTGAGTGATTTCTATGTCTTCCTTTAATGGATAATTCATTTGGAATTTCAAGACATTTTTCGTTAATGTCTGAATCCTTTCAAGTGATGCTTTCTGAGAAACCAGATTGTCATAAGATAATTCAAGACGGTCAACATCAAGTTTTTCTATAAATCCATTTTCATATAATGCTCTTGTTTCAACAAGTGCTTTTTCAAGATTCGTTAGATTATTCTCTATAATCTTGATGTTATCTATACTCGCTATGACACCGATATAAGATTCCGTAATGCCTTGTATAATCTGATAATTTGTTTGATTGATAGACTTTTTGGTCAATTTTCTATATAATTTTTGGGCTTGAAGCCCAGTAAAAAAAGACCCATCAAAAAGCAATGTATTAAGACTTATACCTGATGTAAAGTTATTCTTTAAGCCGAATTGCAACTCGGCAAAAGTGCCCGGAGGTCCTCCAAAAAATTCAGCTGGAACGAAAGATGTAGGGATTTCTAAGAAATGTTGGTACTCTCCAGTAGCATTGATTTTCGGCAAACCTATGGCATAGTATTCTTTTATATCAAGTTCTGCAGCACGAACATCTAGATTGTATAAATCAATTTCTGTTCTATTTTTTAGTCCATATTCAATCGCTTCTTGTAAAGAAAAGGCATTTTGAGAATGTCCTGAAGCCATTATGAATAAGGTGAAAAGAAAGTTTAATAATAGTTTTTTGTTCATTATGTTATATAAGGTTAAAGGACAGATTTTTAAGTCTATCGTATTGTGATTTATCAATTATGCCATATAAATGGTACAGTAGATTTTGTGAAAAATTATGCATGATGGTTTGAACTGAAGTAGAGGATGGGTTAAGTTCAGTGACAACGATCATCTTTGAAATAAATAGCGCACTTATTAAATCTCCGTCTATGTTTTCTCTATATATTTCTTGTTTTTTGCCAAGTTTAATATTGTCGATTATGATAGATTTCATAAAATTCATGTGATTCGATTCTACCAGCACCCATGAATCTTTATAATATTTTTTCAGATCATAAATGACGGTAGGTCTTATGGATTGAAGTAATTTTATTGAAAACTTAAAGATTTCAACCATTTGACCTAGCGCATCGAATTGTTTGTTCTCAACAATTTGTTTGATCTTGTTCTTATCTTCTTCTAGAATGATGCGCATGGAAGTTTCGATCAACCCTTTTTTGTTTTCAAAATGCTGATATAGGGTTTTTTTGCTTATCCCAACCTCACGGGATATATCATCCATGCTTACAGATTTTATACCATATTTCATGAATAATGCTGTTGCGCTATCAATTATCTTATTTTTCAATCAAACATTATTTTAGCACAAAACTCAAAAAACTTTTTAATTGTTTAAAGTTTCCGCAGTTTTTTTTAAGATTTATTTTTGGCTACTTGAAGTTGATTATATTTGCATAGCTATTAACCAATATAAAATCACTTTACACTTGAAATTTCCATTGATTATAAGTCTTTTCCTTGGTTTTGCCGTATTATATTTTTCATGTGCTGAAGGCAATAAAAATAGTGATTCACGGGCAAGAAATCCAGTTGATTTGTGGAAGCAGAATTGTACGATATGCCACGGAAAAGATGGTTCTCTCGCAATTAATGGAGCTAAAGATTTGAAGCTTTCTGATTTATCAATGGAATCGAGAGAACTTGTCATTAAAAAAGGGAAAGGACTCATGATTGGGTTTGAGGATAGATTATCCGACAAGGAGATAAAAGCCCTAGCTCAGTATACACTTACGTTTAAAGAATAGAGTGGGCCCAAAAACAATGAACATATTGTCTTTTATGTCTGGCAGCTCGTTAGATGGAATGGATATAGGAATAATAGAAATCTCACAACTTGACGAATCTTTTTCATATTCTATTCTAAAGGCTGAAACCATACCTTATAATGACTTTTGGGCGAAAGCCCTTAAAAAAGTCCATACGCTATCCAGTGAAGAATTGATTCGATACGACTTTGCGTATGGTCAATACTGTGGAGATATATTAAATGCATTTCTAAAGAATAATAGAATTAAGGTAGATGCTATCTCATTTCATGGTCATACCATTTTCCACAATCCTTCAGAAGGGTATACGTATGCACTAGGGAATCTAGCTGCTCTTCAGACTAAAACAGAGAAGAAAGTTATTGGACGTTTCAGAGATATGGACGTAGCAAAAGGAGGTCAAGGTGCGCCATTGATGGCTATAGCAGATCAATTGTTATTTTCGGAATATGCTATTAATGTGAATTTGGGGGGGATATGTAATATAAGTACACATGGTAAGGATAAAATAGCTTATGATGTTTCGCCATGCAATCAGTTATACAATAGGATATATCAACGAATGGGGATTCTATACGATGATAGTGGTTTACAAGCACGTGAAGGAAATATGTTGCACCATCTTTTACAAGAATTAAATGATGATCCATATTATAAACTTCATTATCCGAAGTCTTTAGACAATTCGTATATTAAAAGTAATTTCAATAAACATTTAAAAAAACAATATGCTCCTGTAGATTTGTTACGAACAATTACAGAACATGTAGCACATCAATTAACTATTTCCATCGTTGAACTGTTACAAAATGGAAACCTTCGCAATGGTGATTGCATATTATTTACTGGAGGAGGAGCCCATAACGATTTCTTGATTGAAAGAATTATGCAAAAATTGAAACCATATAATATTATATATAACAAAGCTGAATCGAACTTAATTGATTTCAAAGAACTGATATTAATGGCTCTGCTTGCTTTTCTGAAAATGGAAGATGAGGTTAATATATTAAGTGCATATACTGGCGCAATACGAAATTCAATAAGTGGCGGAACATATGGATAAGTTAAGGATTTCAATTTCAGGTGCATCGGGTTTACTAGGAACATTTATTGTACAACATTTCTATGCGAAAGGACATGTATTATATTGTCATAGAAACCAATCTTCTATTCCACAGGAATTACAAGATTTAAACATAAAATGGATTCAAGGAGATATAAGGGATCAGTTTGTCGTGAATCAATTGGTTAATTGTTGTGACGTCTTTATACATACAGCAGCGATGGTGAGTTTTTCTGCCTCAATGATCGATCATATGATGTCTGTCAATATTGAGGGAACTCGATTGGTAGTTGATCATTGCATAGGTAAAAATGTAAGATTGATACATATAAGTAGTATAGCTGCTTTGGGTAGAGTTGATGAAGGAGTAGCGATTGATGAAGATGTGCATTTTAATATAAATGGAGAGAATTCGGCTTACGCCCAAAGTAAATATTTGTCTGAAATGGAGGTGCATAGAGGAATTGCGGAAGGAGTGGAGGCTATGATTCTTTCTCCTTCTATTATTCTTGGATCGAATGAGCGTAACTCATCTAGCGCAACTATTTGGAATCAAATTCTGAAATTCCCAAAATTAGCACCCAAAGGTGCCAATGGATTTGTAGATGTGAGAGATGTGGTGCAAGGGATTGAGAAAGCATTAATCAACTGGAGAAATGGGGAGAAATATATCATCAACGGTCATAATTTATCATATGTAGAACTTTATATGAAGGTGTTGCAACATCGATCTATAAAAGTGCGTCCTTCCCCTATAAATCCCATAATTTTAAAAGCAATGCTTCCATTCGTAAAACTTGTTTTTTTTATGCTTAGGATTTCTTCTAAGATATCCTTAGACGCTATAAATTCTACCAGTAAAACATATAGGTACAAAAACATAAAATCGAGAACTGAATTAGGATTGACATATAAAGAAATTGAAGAGAGCATTGCTTATTTCCTATAAAATCTAGAAAATTCAAGTTT
>JAHDGD010000094.1 GCA_020627825.1 Saprospiraceae bacterium | reverse complement strand
AGGGTAGGAGTAGAGGCTCTCCCTCGTTTGCTCGTCACCTTTGATAATCAATCTTTGATGGATAAGGTGCTTGCTCGTTTACAAAAAGACCTCTTCTTTCACGTTGAGGGCATCGAAAATCTCATGTTCTTCAATTTAGATACCAACGTCCGAGCAGACTTTTGAAAAGGATGGGTGAATATGGAAGGGGAGGTGGTTGATTTGGGAGAATTAGAGATAGATGAAAATATTAATTTTAGAGTGTATGACAAATAAGTTTTGGCATATAAAAAACGGAAATTTCACCTTTAAATAAGTGTATCTTAAGTGGGAGAGCCACTAATATGTCATGCACTTTTAACTTTATCGAAACTTTGTTAAGATTAAAAAGATAATTTTATATAGTACTTTAGACGTATCATCGATAGTTATTTAGGTATTCATTTTATACAACAATTAGTAGTGAGTAAGTTGTCATTGGATATTTTCTTTTGCTAAAACAATGATATTGTTTGAATTTGATGTAATCACCTGTTTTCATCAAATGAGAGTCTTATTTTAAAATAAGTTTGCTTAATTAAGGATTAGATTTAGAGCTATCATATTAGATAACCCTAAATCTGAAAATTTATTAAAGCAATGTAATTTCCACAGTATTTACTATTTTTGTTCTAATATCTTTTCTAAAATTACATCCTCTAAAATAAAATGTGTATGAACTATTTGGTTCTAAGTCCGATACACAAAATTCTACAAATTCATTATCAGAAAAACATGGGATTTCATGCTCTATATACGTAGCAGTAGATGCATCGATAATATCTTTGAAGTGAACACCTTCTAACCAATAGTAAGGATTATCAATTTCATTATTCCGCATTCTAATGGATACAGAGTTTGATCCTATTTGAGTAACAGATATATCTGTTGGGTCTTCAAGGGATTCTGGATAAAATATTCGCGCAGCCCTCAAATCACCAATGTTAAAGTCTGAAGGTACATCCGAACCCTGAGTCATCAAAGAAAGACTTCCTAAATTATCAATTCCATCCACAGAAGTACCATGTATAATACTACTAAGGCAAGGTTTATCTGGATCGCAAGTTGGATGATAAAAACCTAAAGTATGCCCTATCTCATGCTTCATAGTTTTTTTCTTAGCTGACCAATCAAAAGCGGAATCATTGATAGATATGTATTTTCCTACATTTCCAGATCGTGCTATATTAGCTAAAGCGGTTCCAGATAAATTTTGAAAATTATCAGGCATTATTAAATCTAAATCTGAGCCAATAATAATATCAGCTTTGTTTAATTTATCTGTAGAAGTTAAAAATACTCTACAATGTTCAAGATCGTTCCATTCATTAACAGCTTCATCAAGTGCTGTTTCCCAGTCATCACCACAATCATCTCCCAAACTTGGTCGGATAAGGTAATGTATTAAAGCTACATTATTCTTTTTTACAGCATCGTCTGAATTGCTTTCTAGTATTCCTCTTTGACGATTTTCTATAACATCTGTAGGTACATAATAAGATTCTCCAAACATTTCCTTTAAAAATGACTCTTTATGATTTTCATAATACTTAGTATCCCCATTTATATCATTTAATATTTCTTTTTTATTAAATGCCATGTCAGATTCTACTATTACATATTCGCTCTTGATTTCTATTGTGCTAGGATTAAATCCCTGATCTTCAAAATACTTAGTAATTTTATCTTTTTCATGTAGATTTCTGGTTTCACTTATTAGTTCTTCATTTTTTTTCCACACCCTATAAACATCAATGCAGAGAGGCAAAGGGTAAATAATAAAACGAGTTGCTTTTTCATAATTTGAGTTGTTTAGTTTAAAAATACTTTCACTTACATAACCCTCACTCTATTCAATTTGGTTAGTTTTATAATATAAAATCCTTCTATTTTTTTGAAACTATGATAACAATAAATTTAGAACTTATGAGAGGTATAGATTTTTCAAATGATAAAAGCTATAAGGAAGTATCTTATAGCTTTTATCATTCTAGATTTTAATAGAAAGTTCAAATATCTAAAGGTTCATCTTAATTTGCATTACATCCAATGTAATTTTGATAGCTTCCAAGAGTCCAATTAGTGTGAGAATAGTTAGAGTCAGTCCAATAATTTCTATCACCACATCCTGTATTTTGGGGCATATACGCAGCAGCATTATAGTATTCTGTTTTACAAATATTATCAGAACCCATTAAAGCTTTCCAATCTGATCTACTCAATGGTTCGTTAGAGATCGAAGGATCAATAACATACCAGCTTCCGCCATAAATTATTGGAGCAACATGATATCTCCATCCAAAATTACAACCTGGTACATTAAGAGGTTTACCATTTTCTACATCTCCATAAACGAACATTTTATAACAACTTCTATCATATTCAGCCTCGAATATCTGTCTCATTTTATGAGCTCTAGCATAACACCCATCGGCTTTATATGGAAATGATATACATCCATCCTGATCTGTATTTTGATTTAAGTCGCAAGAAGATGAAGAAGCATAATTAAAAGCATCTTCTACATTCGAGAAGTTTAAATAGTTGACGGATGACCTTTCATTTAAGAAAACTTCAGATATTTCACTTTCATTTGAACCTAACAGATCATACTTCTCTTCTTTTATGCTTTTCCAATTTTCTAATTCTTTATCATTAAGATTGGTTACTTCAGTTAAGTATTTCGTATTATTATCATATGTTATTTTAAGAGGAACGCCATCTATTGATGCGTTCTTTATTAATTTAATATATATATCTGCATTTTCATCTTGTTTATCTAACATAAATAAAATTGGACTTTGACCTATTCCTATTCCATAATAATCTACGTGCTTAGCTGTTTTATAAAATTGTATCATGTCAATTTCAGTTGTTATCTCTTTTTTTTCAAGTGTAAATTCATCAATTTCTTGTTTCCCACATCCAACAAATAATATTGCGGATATGCATAGGGCAAATAATAAGATGCTAAATTTTTTCATTATTAAAGTTGTTTAGTTAAAAAATACTTTCACTGATTCAACCCTCATTTAATTTCTTTTGGTTAATCTAATTCCTAATTTTTTATTATTCTTTTTGCTGTTCGTTTTGCAACTCATAATAGTTTAGATAGATTAATGTATAAGAAAAGACCGCCTACATAGTTGCAGACAGCCTTCTTTAATGAGGAATTAATATGTCTTACTAGAAGTAGAAACTAGCTTTAGCAAGTCATACATATTTATATTACCTGATGTAATTTGAAATTGGTTAAGTGTATTGTTGTTTTTTTCTATTTTTTCATGATTTGTAATATCGTACTTTTCATAACCCTTATGGAATAGCTATTTGGTTAGTAGAGAAACTGATTTTTTTGATATAGTGTAATTATTGTTGTATGTATTAGGTTTTTATATTGTTATTTTTTATTTTGGAAGCTATTCTAAAATAATAAAAAAAATGTTTTATGAGAATTCTACAAGTCAATCTTTTTATGCTCATTTTGATCTTTTCTTGTAACTCTAATGGTACAAAAGAAAAAAAGACAGAACCTTCGCAAACAATTATAACTACCCATACGGCAAAGCCTCTACAAGTAGATACAGTACAAATCAATAAATTGTTAGCAAAAGGAAAATTTCTTTTTCAGAAAGAAAAATATGATAGCTCTTTAATAGTTTATGAAGAGGCTAGAACCCTTTTTGGAAATTCTGCAAAAGGTAAATTGTATATAGACTGTTTAAATAACTTGAATGAATGTTACATAGAGAAAGAGTTTATGCAGCAAGCAATAGATTTATCAGCAGAAATTAGCTCTAGTGTTGAAGAAAGTAAAAATGATATTCAGTATATAACTTATTTATATAATAAAGCGAGAATTGAATTTAAAATGACCCAATATGAAGCAGCAAAAAGAACGGTGTTAGTAGGGTTAAATACACTTAAACATTTTTCAGGAAATTCTCAAATTAACCTGCTGGAACTAAAATATAATACCTTATTGGAAGATGTATATTTTATTTCTCAACTTAAACAAAAAACTATACAAATAAGTGAGTCAAATTTAAATAAGGTTGATAAGATACAAGATGCAGATTTGAGGGCTAAATATTACATTACTACTAAAACTAGAAATATAAGAGATTCATTGTATTTATCTTCAATACAGGATGGGGGGCTATATGTGAATATAGAGAAAATGTTATACCAGTTACTTGATACCGCTAAGTATTATTCGTTGTTAGAACACTCTTCAACTGCTGAAATATATGATATTTTAGCTACATGTTATCATTATAAAAAATGGTTTACTAAAGGGTTTAAGGAAGGAAAAGGAAAAGAATTCTGTAGACAAAAGGCCATCGAATATTATACTAAATCATTAAATTTGAGGAAAAATATTTATGGTGAAAAACACTCTTCATTGGCTTCTTCCCTTAATGGGATAGCAATTCAGAAAGAACCTAAAGAAGCAATTGAACTATTAAAATTAGGATGCGAGTTTACAAAAAACTTAGTTGGTGAAAAGGATGATAAAGTGGCTCTGCTGTATAATAATATAGGTAGAACATATGGTGGGAGATTAGAGCAATTTGATTCTTCTTTGGTGTATTTTCATAAATCGATAATGTCGTTGAATTATGATCTGAATAATGAAGATTATTTTGTACAACCATCTTTAGATTCAATTGTAAATAATATATATCTACTTGAGATTCTTGAACAGAAAGCTTATGCGTTTAGGGGAAAATATTTGAAAACTAACGATATAAAATACTTAAAATATGCTTTTGAGACCTTAGAAACAGATAGTAAGTTATTAGCTAGTATGCAGAATCAAAATGACTTTGATAAATCTAGTAACATTCTTTCTAATGATTTTATACGTATATATGCTAATACCTTGAAATACGCTTCTGAGTTGTATGATTCAACTAAGAATATGTCTTATATAAAACGTGCTTATCTTAGCACACAAGTTATGAAATCAAATGTGCTTTTAGACCAGGTTAGACAAATAGAAATAGACGATTTTGGAGAAATACCAAAAGAGCTTATCGAAGAAAGAAAGCAATTGTATATGAAAAATATTATTTTTAAAAATAAAATTAGAGAATCTACAAATAAAAAATATGACTTAGCTGATAATAATGAAGTAAAAGTCCTTAAAGATTCATTACTAGTTAATGAAGTAGAATTATTGCGTTGTAATAAAAAAATAGAAAAAGACTACCCTAATTTTTTTGATCTTTTAAACCCTAAAGTACATTCTGTATCTCAACTTCAAAAAGAGATAATTCGACCAGATGAAGTTATTCTAGAATACTTTAATTATGATAAACAATTTTTTGGGTTTGCTATTACACAAGATAATTTTTCATTCTGTAAAGTTGACTCAGTACAAGTTATAAATGCTTCATTGGACTCTCTGTACCAATGTCTTATAAGTCATAATTCATCAAAAAATACATTTATTGAGCATGCTTCAATGGTTTATGATAGCTTAGTAGAACCATTTGAACATCTATTTGCTGATAAGAAAATAACTGTTATCCCTGATGGAAAATTATGGTATGTTCCTTTAGAAATATTATTATCTAAACAATCAGATGCAGACTGGATAGACTTGCCCTATTTATTTAGGAAAACTCCAGTGTCCTATGCTTATTCTACGAGCTTTTTAAACTCTAAGAGTAAGAAAAATAACTCAAAAAATTACTTAGCTTTTGCTCCATTTACTGATTCAACTTACGTTTATAAAGAATCAAAAAACCTATTAGCTGGATTGAGGAGTGAGTTAAAAGAGTTGCCTTTTACAGAAAAAGAAGTTAAACATTTAAGTAATTCTTTAAAAGGACAAAGTTATTTTGGTGCTGAGGCTACAGAGTCTCTCTTTAAGGATATAGCAAGTAACTTTTCTGTATTACATTTAGCAACTCATGCTGTTGTAAATGATGAAAATTCTGAAAATTCTTATTTAGCTTTTAAAGATAATAAACAATCAGATGAAGATGGTTTGCTGACGATTTCTGAAATATACGGCTTGGGTCTAAAATCAGATATGGCTGTTCTAAGTGCATGCAATACTGGTTACGGCAAGATTTTAAGAGGAGAAGGTGTAATGAGTATGGGGAGAGCATTTATATATGCAGGTTGCTCAAGTGTCGTTATGTCCTTGTGGCAAGCAAACGACCATACAACTGCTGATCTTATGATGTATTTTTATGACGAATTAGATAAAGGAAGTTCAAAAGATATAGCTTTGCAAAACGCTAAATTAAAATTTTTAAGTACTTCATTACCGACTTCGGCGCATCCTTTTTATTGGTCACAAATGATTATTATTGGTGAGACTAATCCATTAGAAAACAACAATGATGAGGGGTTTTGGAATAATATGTTTTCGTTTAAGTAAATAGTAATTGTATAATAAGATATCATAATGCTTCAAGGCTTCGCTTTGGAGCATTTATTTTTTCAAAGAATTTATCTGATCTAATACCCTACTTGCTTTTTCTTTATAATACCTATTTTTTTGTGCTATTAGGAGAGGTTCTATTGCTTTTTTAAATTCATTTTTCTTAACAAAACAAAGAGCTAAATCATAGTGAAGTTGATAATAGTGTTTAAAATTTTCAGAGTTAGTTTCTTTTGTAATTTGTAAAAATGTTTGAATAGCTATATCTATTTGATCTAATTGTAAATACGTCCTTCCAAGAAAAAAACTTGCTTCAAAGTCATTTGGATTGTCTTTTAGATGTTGGTTGAATAATTCTTCTGCGGTCAGCCAATGAGATAGGTTATATTCTTTAAAAGCTTCCTCCTTTGTTTCGGTTTCAGAAGTAGTACGGTCATTGTTCAGATAGGCATATTCATCTTGATTACTTTCAAAAATATATTGTGCGTTTAAGTGAGGGGATTTCTTTTGTTGAGAAGATGAGAAGAAATAAAAATATCCAAGTATTCCAAGTATAAATATAGCAGCATACTTTAAGTATGGAAAAATCTTTTTTATAATAAAAGGTTTAGTTTTTTTTTCTTGGTCGATTTGCTTAATAAGCTGTTTTTCTTCTTCTTTTGGTTCAGGAATTTCTAGTTCTTGAAGTTTATATGTAGTTTCGAGGTCAGAGATTATTTTTTGAGCAGCGTGATCTCTTAAACGCCTTTCAAGCATTAGTTCTTCTTTTAAACTTTCATCTTTCTCTGCTGCTTTACGAAGTACTAACCATTCTTGTTGAGTTATTTCTTTATCTATATATTTTTGAAAAAGCTGTTGTATATATTCAGATTCCATTTATCGTAATTATTTTAAGTTTTTCAGATATTTTAGGATTAGTTTTCGAGCTTTGGATAATTTTTGTTTAACGTTGCTCTCTGAGCTAATGTTAAAATATTCTTGTAACTCTTTAACTTTATACCCCTCATAGTAATATTTGATAATCAATTCTTGTAATTCCGTAGGTAGCTTTTCTATGCAATATAGTAATTCATCATCTAAAATTTTACTAAAGTAAGGGTCAAAATAAGTTTCGTTGCTAGGTATTTCAACGGTTTTTCTTTTATTGTTTTTACTAAAGATAGTATGCCATGAGTCTTTGACGACTCTTATTAAAGTTATATCAAAGTAGCCTTTTTTTAGTTTATTGTCTAGGATTTTTTTACTAAATTTTAAATACGCATAATGTGCCACATCATATATATCTGCATTAAAATCACCGACATTATTATGACGCCTTCCTACGTAACTTTTTGAAATACGCAAAGTCCGATCATAGAGTACTTTAATTGTCGCTCTATCACCGTTAATTATTCCATTGATTAATTCTTGTTCATTCATAAAATCTGTAATTCCTCATTGCATGAATAAGCTCTATCATTATAATAACCCCCAAAAATAGTCAAATGGTTAATCAAAACGTTATTTAATTGTTATATTTTTCTATAAATATGTATAAAATACTAGTAATCACTTCGTAGAAAAATACCTGCATGTAGCTTTACTTACTATATATTAACAATGTATAACAATGCGGATAGTGGCAAAAAAGTAGAGGTATTGATTTGAGACTTATCGTCAGAACAACTACAAAAGATTGATCTTTTATCGGAAGATCAAAGAAAAAGGTTATTAGAACTTTTTCTTGCTACACAGAAATCAAATCTTGAAAGTAAATGACAGCAGATCAACCTATATGATTTTGCAGTCTCTTCAAGGTTTATCGAAGAAGATACTGAAGGTATTGAATTGAAATCAGGTAAACGATATCAAGGTAACAGCACGTCTCTTGATAAGACAAATAGAGATTGGCATGGTAGTAATGAATATTAAAAAGTGTGAAATGCAAATTTGAAATTTATCAATAGATGAGCTAAAAAGGATTGATTTTTTATCAGTAAATCAATGAAAGAAATTATTTGATCTTTTTTGTACATCACTAAAATTAAATTTAGAGAGTATATGACAACAAGTTAGCATCTATGATTTTGCTGTTTCTGTCTGATTTATAGGACAAGAAAGAGGGCTACATGAAATGAGTGAATACATGGAGATATCAAAGAATCAACAGTGAATTGATCGGGCTGATTGTGATTGGAATTGAGAAAAAATATTAAAAGTTCAAATTAATACTAACCAAATCATATTTTCAGAAGGTATACTAATTGATGATAAGAATAATCTTAAAATGTAAATATGATTTGTTAATCCAAAATTAAATTTTATGAATTTATTAAAAGTATTTTTGACGATTTTTTTTGCTGGCTTTCTTATATTTTTTACTAGCTGTAATAAAGAGAACTTTGAAGAGGAAATCATAAACTTTAATGATGAAAACGTTATTCCTCCTGTAATAAGTAATAATCTTTCAACTGTAGATGAAAGATTACTTAAAGAAAATTTGGATAATATTGAGGTGTCTAATCGTAATGCTTGGCAATTTTTTAAAGGAATGTCTCTTTCTTCAAATTCAGGTTACGATTTTGTTGAAGGTTTCTATACTTCTAATTTAGAAAGTTTTGACTTTAAGGTAAGAGTGAAGTCTAATAAGACAGGAAGGTTAGACGCTTGGTTTAGTTCTCCATTTAGACGATCAAAGTATGAATTTACTAGTAATGATTGGAAAGAGTTGATAGTTACAGGCAATGATATGCTTCCATCGGAAGATATATTTAGATTCTTTACATTCACATCTGAAAATTATACATATTATGAAATTGAGATATATTATAGATTAAAAGAAACAATACCAAACGGATGGTCTATGATAGAGTCAGAAACTGGAATTAACTTATTTGAAAAGAATAATCGTTATGTTCAAGAAATTGATTTATCAGAAGGTGCATATATTACTCTAAAACAAGGAACTAATTCTATTGGTAACACTAACAATCCATCTCCAGCATTCAGGAGAAAAACTTTAAATTGGTATTGGCAAAATAAAGCTTCTAATACAGTTGCTGCAACTAACTGCCAGTTTTTTAATCTTGATGGAGATTTAACTGATGAAGTAGATGCTTTTTTATCTTTTCCAATTAAGGACAACAGTACTGTGATAAGTGCTGGTTCTCACAATAATCAGGAATCTGGAAACAAGTTGAAATTTGGAATTGATATAACCTCACAACAAGCATGGATAGCTTCCTATAATTATGATGGTAATAACTATAATACTGCTTCTAATAATCTTTTATCACCGCTAGTAATTGTCGGTTTTCATCCAACTAATGTCGATAAGTGGAAATATTTTTCTACGGGAAGAACTATGGTTGGAATTAAAGATAGTGATGGAGATGGGAAAAAAGAAAAAGTCTATATAATTACAGGTAAAGGAACTCAATTCACTATAAAGGATATTCTTGAAGATGATTTTGGTTGTACAGATGTAATGATGTTAGATGGCAGTGGTTCATCGCAAATGACTTTTAATGGAACTGAATATTTTCCATCTTCTGATGACCGAACTATCCCAAGCGTTATGTATGCTATTGAAGGCTAGTCTTTTTTTAAACAAAACTTTAACAGCCATCTGTTAAAGTTTTGTTTTTGTTTTTATTGAAAAGTGTAATCAAAAAAATAGATAGACATCCAATAAACCAGAATATAGAAAAATAGAGGGTGAGTGTTTTATGGAAAGGAACAAAATATAAGTACAGTACTGATATCGCTGAAGTAATAGTCCAAATTCAAAAGGTGTAAAGATTAGAACATTGTTGTCATTTCATTAATCAGAATATTGTTGGAATTAGCCCTAGTGTTGACATTACCATGCTTAAAAGAAATATCCATTCTAAATTTTTAAGAAAAGGATGAAAAGCCTCAAAAGTCGGTTCTACGTAATACATGATAAATTCACAAGAATATAAAAAAACAAACCTCATTTATTATTGTATAGTTATATCAAACAGTAATTACAAGCTTAACTTATAAGGGTAAATCTATAAAAACAATCATCATGAGAAACAGTAACAATACCGATTGGGGGGAGGTAGGCTGTGTAGTTATAATAGGCTTATTTGCCTTACCATATATTCTAACGTCACTTCTTAAAGCATTAATGCCATTCATCCTTATGGGAGCTTTGGGCTTTTGTGTCTATCTGATACTTATGTATGAGCAAAGAACGGGTAGTATTAGTCGTTATGTAAATACCTTTTTTGATGAAGCTATTCAAGAAAGAGAACAACAATACCTACCTAAACCACAACAAGATGTGTTAGAGTTACCACCTCCCAAACACACAGCAGAACTGCAAGAGCTTAAAAAAGAAGTCCAACGACTAAAAGAAGAAAAAGTAGAAGTAGAACTTCGACGAAAAGAGGATATGGATAAGATTATTCAAAAATATAGTTCACATATTGAGCATAAGCAGAAGGAACAGCTACTTAATGAGTTCTTCGATGATGCACCCAAGAATTATACGCAATCAGATGTCTTTGAAAAAGAGCAGCTACAAGAGCAAGTTAAACGCAAACAGTTTGACCTAGACTATGAAGGACGCAAACAAGAACTAGAGCGGATTGTGCTTGATGGTGAGAAAATTCAATTCGATCAGGAAAAGAAAATCTTTGAAGTAGAAATGGGCGCAAGAGAAGACCGCCAAAATATCCGTACCGAAATGCAAGAAGGCTTTAGTAAAGTGGATGAACGCTTTATGGATGTTGAGAAGAAGTTTGTAGAGGTAGGAAAACAGTTTGTTGAGATTGATAAAAAGTTTGCACATGTATACATGGACTTGAATGATATGAAAACTTTTGTAACTGAAAAATTTTCTATCATGGAGCTAAATTTTATAAAAGAAACAACCAAGATTAAAGAGTCAGTTGTAAAATTGAAAAGCGATGTGCAAAGCGAGTTTAGTAGTGTGAAACTTCAATTTGGAAGAGAAGTCTTACGATTAGATAAACAGCAAATGAAAGTTCTTACTCAAATGGAAAAATACGAAACACAAGTCAAAGGGTTTCATTATGATATGCAGAAGGTACAATTGGAAGCGAAACGTTTTGCTCTTTCAGGACAAGAGGTACTCAATAAAGCGCAACATGTAAACAATATGCATCAGGTTAGGATGCAAGACACTGCTAATAAACTTCAATTGGGATTAGATCAAATAGCGATTCATAAGGGTGATTTCGCTAATAAGGTTGGTTCTGCAAAATTGATGCTAGATACGATCTCTCAAGATCAGTACTTGGCTCTCAAGGATATTGGCTATGAAAAAATGGGGGTTCAGATGCTTCGTAATGAATACCAAACTAGAGTGACTCTTGAAACACAGAAAATGAATAACCTTCTTGCTGAACAAAGAAGAAACGAGGAGCGAATGCAAGAGCGCATAAGTCATGGTCAGCAAGTATCAGATTTAAAACATCGTTCACATATGCTTCAGGAAAACATTAGCTTTACTCGAAATAGAGCAGCCTTGATGGCACAGGAAAATAGCTTAATTCGTCGTTTGTCAAAATAAATGCTCTTTTATGGTTTTTTCAAGAATAGTACGAGAGCAGGAAATTATTAACCTCTTTGCAGAGGAACTCCCAAATGGACAGGATATATATTTGGGTGAACTTGTTGGTTATGGAAGTGGCTATATTATAAAGATCATGAATTTTTGGTGTAGTCGAGTAGATAAGATTGTGCAGCTAGATAAAGAAGTAAATGGAAAGCCTACTTGGCGTTCTCATGAACTACTTCAATATCGTGGATTTAGCTATCAAGAATACACAGCATTATTCAATAAACATATAACGGTAGAGGAGTTCCCGTACTATCCTGTATTCCATCAACTACGAAAACAAAAGGGAGGCATTAATTCAGAAAAACAAAGAAACGCTTTTGCTCTACGATATGACTTTAATGAAGACGATTATATACGCATCTTATCAGAGCAGGGCTTTGAAGCATTACTCCAATTTTTTTTCAAAAGTCTTTCAGTATTCAAAGCCAATCTTCCTTTAGATAAATTATGTAGACACATGGCTATTGTTGCCCCATCAGGTTCAGGGAAAACCGTTTTGATGGAGCATCTTTTTTACCAGATGACAAAGCAATATGAAAAATGCTCCTTTATCTTGATAGACCCTCATGGTGACTTAGCAACACGAGCAAGGAAGCACAGACATTTACGAGACAGGTGTATCTATATCTATCCTTTTCTGAAAGAAGGATATACACCTAGCTTCAATCCTTTTGCTATCAAAGACAGATCAATCAGAAACCTAAACAATGTTGCTGAACAAATTATCATGGCATTCGATGAAGTACTTAGTAGGGAGGGAGGAGAGATCACAGAAACGATGGTCAATATGCTAGAGAAGTGTATTTACTTTTTGCTCAAACGACCTCACTCTACGATGCTTGACCTGATAGCTTTGCTCAACCGAGACGAACACTTATTTCAAGAAGCAGCCAAGATTGATAAGTTTTTCAATGACTTCTTTCTTAAACCCAATAACAAAACTCGTGAAGGCTTACTTAATCGAATTAGCCGATTGATGAATGCTCCTGTCCTCAAAGGCTTATTAGGAGGGGAGAGTACTTTCGATATTGAACAGGCAATCAATCAGCAGAACAAAGTGCTTATTTTTAACCTCGCTCATTTAGGAGAAATGTCTCAAGTTGCTTTTGGAAAGTTTCTCATTGCCAATATCAAAAGTATTATCAAGAAAAGATCGAAGCCAAGTAAGCAACAAACATTCTGCCTTATTGAAGAAGCAAGTATTCTCAATACAGGTTCATACGAAACAGCACTTTCGCAGTTAAGAGGTTTTGGCTTTTCAATGATACTTGCTAATCAATATGCAGAGCAGTACGGCACACAATTCAAAACGGTCAAACAAAATACTGCTATCAAAATCGTCGGAGGAAGCGAAGAGAACCTTGATGATATGAGCAAGCTCATCAAACTTCCTCCAAACATTCAATTACATGACTATGAATTTTGTTTGAAAGTAGCAGGAAGACCTATGCTAAAATTCAAGTCATCGAGCAAACTTTTGAAAGAGAAGAAAAAATATTATCTGACAAGACAAGAAGTGCAAGAATTTGATGAATATATGGTTTACAGATATTATAAGCCACATGAACAAGGCAATGCTCTTTTACAAGAAAAACAGAATGAAGAAAAGCCAGTTTTGAACGAATCTCCTAAGCCTGATTTAGGACTCTTTATAAATGATGAAGCATGATGATACCTTTGAGTAATAAAAAAGTACTTCTCCTAAAAGCAATCGCTAAATACAAGTTTCTCACCTTCAATCAAATCATTCGTTTAGGCATCGAAAAACATAAAGCGAATGTAAGTAAGCTTTGCAAAGATTTAAGAGAAAGTAAACGTCCGTTGATTCGCAAAATACCACACAACAACGGTGAGCCTGCCAAACACTATTTGACTAAAAGAGGCAAAGAAGTTTTACTTGATCTTTGTGAAGATATACAAGCTGAACACATCCATATTGTACCCACAATTTTATATACTGACACTCAAGATCAAAAGCATCGTTGCACGACCATAGACATCCAAATAGCATTGGACACAACTTGTGTTTCACATGGTCTTGAAATGCTTTTTTGTGATAGATATTTTGATACCGTTGGCAACAATAGAATTGATAAAAACTTGAAGTCTAAAACTGCTTTTCTTTATGAAGGGAATAAGTCAGTCAAAGCAGATATAATTTTTATGCTCCAAACATCTAAACAAAAAGAATTGTATATCCTAGAACTTGAGAACGGAAAGGATACAAAGAAGGCCGTAGAGAAATGTATCAATCATGCTAAAGCCATTTTACTCAAGTCTGCAAATGAAAAATATCACTTCCCTCAAGGCTATCGAACCTTATGGATTTTTGAACATGAAAGCATCATGCAAGCTACTATGATTAAGCTAAAAGAAAATCTTTTCTTTTCTCATCTGACAGAGTTTTTCTTATTCAAATCACTTTCTGAACTTGATCGAGATATGATAGTTGGGTGGCGCAACATCGCTAGTCAAAAAAGAAAACTATACTACCTTTAGTAGAGTTAGTTGAATGATGAAACCACTTATAACTAATTGTAAATAAGAAGGTTAGTTTATAACCCCTGTTATAAGCAAGATTATATAGGGGTATAATGAAAACCTACTGTTAAAATTAAAGAGTAGGTTCTATATAACTTGATCTTATTGAAAGTAGTATTTGGTACTTTACAATAACTTCCCTGCTTCATTAATCACATTGCTACCAAATAAATTTGAGTTGTCCTTCCATCTTGAAAATAGGGTCACTATTAAATTTTCATTAAAAAA
>JAHDGD010000093.1 GCA_020627825.1 Saprospiraceae bacterium | reverse complement strand
CTATTGCATTATACAGGTTGATGTTCAATCTTGAATATTTTTCGGGCTTTAAGCCCAAAAAAAAGGGTCATCTACCAGAATAGATGACCCCAAAAGCAATTGATTTTACTTTACTTGAACAACAAGCTTATTTTCCACCATCAAGTTCATCTTGAAGTTTTCTAAGCTCGTTCCATTTTCCAGCAGCAGCAAGACCAGCTTGTTGTGGCCATGTACCTGGTTTAGCCAGCTTATATCTTGGCCCCGCAGCATCCAGAACTTCTTGAATCTTTGAAACTGGAGTTTCTGAAAGTTTAGACCATGTATTAATTCCTGCATCGACTAATAATCCTGCAATCTTAGGTCCTATACCTTCAACAATTTTCAAATCGTCGGTTTTGAATTTAGAAAAACCCGCTTTTTGCGTTTTACCTATGATTTTTTCCAATTTTGAATCAGAACCACCTGCGCTCTTTGTTCCTGCAGCTCCATCAATATCTTTCTGGAGAGCAATTAACTTTTCGAAATTACCATTTGCAGCAAGAGCAGCTTGTTCTGCCCATGTGGAAGGATTAATGATCTTATATTTATCACCATGTTGATCTAAAATCGCTCTTAATTCATCATGTGACTTGCCTGCAAGGTCACTCCAATTTTTAACCCCAGCATCATGTAATACCGATTCCATTTTCGGACCTATACCCTCAATAATTTGAAGATTATCAGCTTTCAATCCTCCGTAAATACCTCCTGATTTTGCAGTAGAAGCAGATTTTTCTTCTTTAGCTGGAGCCTTCTCTTCTGCAAGCTTTGTAGTTGCAGCACCTGCTGCGAAGCCAGAAGCCATTCCCGATAGATTTGCATCAGACGATTTTGTATTATTCTTCTTCCAAGTATCGAAATCTGCTTTCGTTTTATCTAATTCTGCTTGCATTTCTCTTGTTCTTCCTTTAGCAGTAGCTAAATCTCCTTCTACTGTTGCTCTAGCAGATCTGCATGCTTCTAAATCACCTTCAAGATCAGCATATTTCCTTTTTAAACCATTGTATTTGGATTCCATATCATCATACATGGTTTGCCATTTTTTCATCCAAAAATAACCCATCAGAAACCCAAGTAAACCAGATAATAACCATGGCAATATACACCAAGGGAATCCGCAAAAATCTATTAAATATATCATTCTGTTTTGTTTTTATTATTTTATAATTTCAAGTTCAGTTCTTCTATTTTGTGCTTTACCTCTACTCGTAGTATTTGGAACTTCAGGTGAAGTTTCTCCTTTAGAAAGTGTAATAATTTTACTAGGACTTACTCCTTTTCCTACTAAGTAACGTTTTATAATTTCAGCTCTTTTCTTACCTAAAGAAAGATTGTAATTTGCATCACCATCTGAATCAGTATGGCCTGTTAGGCGAACACGTTCTCCCGATTTTTTCACACGAGCAGCCACTTTATCTAAGTAATTTTCAACAGTTGAATCGCTTAGTTTATCAGTAGAATTATAAGGGAATCTTATATTTGTTTTCCCTTCTATTGTTTCTTCTACTGAAGCTGGTTTCGCTGCTATGGTTCTAAAAGAAACTCCTTGAAAACGATTTTCAGTAGAAACTTCCGCATCAGAAACTACACCTCGAAGAATGGTTTGATCTTTAGTTAAACCGAGTGCTGTTCTAGCTGCATCAGCCCTAGCTTCACCCATGTTTCCAAATCCACTAGGTGTCGCTTCATCTTTGGTATAGTAACCTGTAATTTCTAGTTGATCGTCGCCCTTCATCTTGTCAAGAATAGACTGTTTGTAAGAGGACCATGAATCGCCTAGTTGGGCCTTATCACTTTTGTAATCAAATAAAATAGGACCTTCAACTTCAGTTGTTTCAGTCGTTGAAGTGGGTACAGCACTGGATTCCATAGCAGGTTCAGTACTTGAAGTGCTTTGATTTGCTAGGCAACATTCCGAATAGTTAGAGTGCATCCACCACCCTAGAATAAGCCATAAAACAAAAAGCACTATCGAAATAAATCTCATACAGTAACGTTTTGCACCTTATGATAAAGAGTTGTTGCTGAAATGATTAACGATAACTAATAAGTAGACTTCAACTAAACGTGTACAATTTCTCTGTATGAATCAAAGAAATACAATTCTAAAATTAAGTTCAAGTTTTACCAAATAATTACACAATTAAGTCAATATGGCAAATGAGACAGCCAGACTTAAAACAATGGTGAAATTGACACCGAAATAAGCGACCTTTTCTGCCTCCCCCTCGTTATCAATAAGATTTTTTGAAATAATAATTACAATAAGATAATGGAGTACATCAAAATAACATTTCAGCACCAGTATACTATCTTATCTAATCTATTGTTATAATCACAAATTACGAAAATTTAGTTCCATAACAACAATTATTTCAAACTATTATCAAAAGAACTTTAGAAATCTTGAGAAAATCAATTCTTAATCATGTTTCTAGCATCTTTCAGAATATACTCTTTCCAATCCTTGACATTAATTTTCATGATGGTTTGTTTATTCGTTACGGCTGTATCATTCAATTTCATAAAACCAATAACTAATGCCCATGCATTCAAGTAGATAACTTGCGGTTTCTCCCTTTTCTTAATACTTCCGTCAGCTATTCCTCTTTGAATTTCATTTACAGTTAATTCAATAGGAGTACTTTGAATTTCTTGAAGTTTTTGATAATAAACACTATCTCTCATTCCTTCAGTTAGCTTATCTAGTTCTTTTCCGTGTCCAGTTTGTCGAACGAATGAGAAATAATTTAACATCGCTTCACTGTATATGTAATATTGTTCAGAAAAGTCCATGAAGGAACGCATTATTTTCATGACTGTTTCAAGACCATTTTCGCCCTTGGAGTTTTCGATAACCTGCTCATATAGATCAATAAGCTTGAGATACGCACGATACGTAATGGCCATATACAAATTCTCCTTGGAGTTAAAATAAAAGTAGATGGTCCCTTTGCTGATTCCGAGTTCAAAAGCGATATCTTCCATTTTAGTGTTCTCATAACCTCTATTAGAAAACACACGCTCAGCAACATCTATAATATTAGCCTCTTTTAAAGCTCTTTTATCAACTTTATTCATACCGCAAATTTAGCAATTAATTCACAATCAAAGATGGAGTGTTTGGACACAAAATCTGGATTCTTAATTTTATTTTGATACAATTCATTTTACTCATAAACTCCATAATGAGGCATTATAAGTTAAAATAGCAGTACAACTAATCCTCTGTAGACTTATAATTCCATTTAAATTTTGAATGGTAGAAATCATAAAAAGCTCATAAAATGAGAAGAGGGCATTTCATAAAGCGCAAGACTTTATGAAGTACCCTCCTCTATCAAACAAAATCAAAAATCCGTGTTATTTAAAGAAAATATATTCGCCCTTCTCTATTACCGCCTTCGCTATTTTCCTTCTTGATTGTACAACATTAACTGCTGGATATCCTGTAAATCGTTGGATTCCCATACTGAAAATACGATGTAAATCACCTGATGTAAAACTGCTTACTGCATCTAGTGCATTTTTTGCAATTCTACTATTTGCATCATGAAGAAATACTTTAAGTGCTTCACCTATAAGTTCTGCATCTTCATGACCTTGCTCAGTCAACTTTTTTACTCTCAATAAAAAAGACTCAGCATTAAAACTATCAATAATAATATCCGAAATAAACGTCAACAACATTTGTTCGTTTTTCAGATTTAATTTTCCTTCCATTTGTTCTTTAGCAGCTGCTCCTGCTACCATTAAGATCACTTTTTTGAAATCATCTACAGCTTTTGTTTCCGCTGCTAATGGAGCTGATAGATCTTCAAACTTTGGCATACCTTTCAATTCTTTTTGTACTTCCCAGGCAGGTCCTACAATATCAAGTACACCTTTCATCGCACGTTTCAGAATCATATCAACAATCAATAATCTATTGATCTCATTGGTACCTTCGTATATTCTAGTAATCCTATTATCTCTGTATGCTCTTGCAGCTCCGAATTCTTCACTAAAGCCTAAACCACCATGAATTTGTACGTTCTCATCTACTGCATAGTCAGCCGCCTCACTTCCTGATACTTTTATAATAGAACATTCAATAGCATATTCTTCAGCTGACGCTCTTTTAGCTTCACCATATGACACACCATCCGCTTGCATCATCTTCGAATATGAATTCATCAAGTCACTAGTCCTATATACACTTGATTCAACTGCTAAACAATTGATCACCATCTCAGCTATCTTGTGTTGAATGGCTCCAAAGTTCGATATCGGTTGTTTAAATTGTATTCTTTCATTCGCATATTTAGTCGCCATTGTAACGACTTCTTTGATACCACCTACACACATAGTTCCTAGCTTAAACCTTCCTATATTCAATGTGTTAAAAGCAATCAAATGTCCTTTTCCTATCTCTCCTAAAACATTTTCAACTGGTACTTTTACTTTCTCAAAATACACTTGTCTAGTTGATGAACCCTTAATTCCTAGTTTATCTTCTTCCTCTCCCATTGTCATGCCTTCACATGGTCCCTCTACAACAAATCCAGTAAATTTATCACCATCTACTTGTGCAAAAACTATAAATACCTTCGCGAAACCTGCATTACTAATCCACATTTTCTGACCCGTAATTTCATAATGCTTGCCATCTTCCGTTAAATAAGCAACAGTTTTTGCAGATAATGCATCACTACCACTACTAGGCTCAGTCAAACAGTAAGATGCCTTCCATTCACCAGTACCAAGTTTTGGTAAATATTTCTTTTTATGTTCTTCTGTACCATAGTACAAAATAGGCAACATACCAATTCCCGTATGTGCAGCTAAGGTTGTATTGAAAGACCCCATTGGTCCTAAAACATCACTAATTAAAGTATTGGTATTTTCATCCAACTCCAACCCTTCATATATCTCCGGCATGTGAGCTGACAACAACCCAAGCTCACCTATCGTCACCATTAAATCAGACGAAATGTTATTTTCTTGCTTCTCTATTTTTAATCGATTCGGAACAATATGTTGCTTGATAAAAGATCGAGCTACATCCATAAACATAGCTTGCTCTTCATTATGATTTTCAGGAATAAAGGTATCTGTCGTTTTTTGAATTAAAAATTCACCTCCTTTAGTAAATTGTTTCTCTTGAACTTCAGCCATGATTTGACTTTAATTAATGTTAAAAAATAGTGGATTTTGTTAATCTTCTGAACAGTGGATAAATAACTAAATCTGTTCATAAGCTAAAGATAAGTTCTTTTTTGACTTAAAGTCAAATTTTTAATCATTTTTTTTGACTTGGAGTCAAAATTTAATTTTGAAGTTCGATTTTTAACGCAGCAAAGAATTGATATTATTCCTGTTCTAGATATTAGATTCGGATATTTTGCTTACCCATTTCATAGGTCTTACGATCAATTTGATATAACAACAAGGTTTCTGGATCATTTTCAAGATTTATAGTACCTTTCTCTGTCAAGCCCAATTTTACTAATAACTTTCTCGAGGCGCGATTTGCTTCTGTTGTAATTCCACTAATTAAAGGGAGATTAAATTGTTCAAATGCAACTTGGAGAATCTTCGATGAAGCTTCATATGCATACCCATTTCGTTCATAATCAGGATGTAATGCATACCCTATATCAACACCTTCTAATCCTTCCCGGTCATAAATACCGCATGTCCCTATTTTTTCCATACTTTCTGAAATAAGGATAACATAATTTCCAAATCCATGTGTCTTATACTGTGGTAACATTTTCGATTCAATGTATAGGATTGCTTTATCAATACTTTCTATTTTCCGGTCGCCTATGTATTTCTTCCATGATTCCGTATTCATTAATCTAAAGATAAATGGAGCATCCTCAGTGCTTACTGGCTTTAGAATTAATCTTTGAGTTGTGTACTGCATACTATACATTTGAGCAATTTTGAAAAAGGGAAGATTGTGGTTAACAAATCTAGACACTAGTTGAAAGAAAGTTGGTCTTTTTGAGTACTGTTTAATCCTATTTCTACAAATGCACTATATTAACCCTTTCGCTTTGATTTCAAGATATTTATTGATGGTGTCTATAGTTAATTGTTGTGGTGTGGTAAGAATCGAATAAATTCCGTTAATCTTTAATTCTTTTACCATTCTTGATTTATCGTAAAACTGTTTTTCTGCAATAACCTTAGTAAAGATATGTTGCATTTTCTGAGCTGGCTCATTCAGTACATTTCTAAGTTCTGTATTACGAAAGAACACAACAACAAGTAAATGTCTTTTTGCTAATAAACGAAGATACGGTAATTGACGTCTCATAGATTCTATTGTTTCATAATTTGTAAAGAATAACAATAAACTTCGTTGTTTGAGATTCGCGTGTACAAATCGTTGTAATAAATCAACATTCGATTCTTTGTAGTTTGTCTTTTGAGCATAAAGGAATTCCTGGATTTTATACATTTGGTTACTCCTCTTATCTGCAGGAAGATAACCACTCATCTTATTGCTAAAACTTATTACTCCAGCACGATCTTGTTTTTTAATAGCAATATTTGAAATCACCAATGTTGCATTAATTGCATAATCCAATAGTGTCATATTTTCAAAAGGCATTTTCATTGCACGACCTTTATCCACAATACTTATGATGGGTTGTGATTTTTGATCTTGATATTGATTTACCATCAATTCATTACGTCTAGCTGTTGCTTTCCAATTAATAAACCTAGGATCATCGCCCTGAACATATTCTTTGATTTGTTCAAATTCCATTGTATGCCCTATTCTTCGCATTTTCTTCAAGCCCATTTGATAACTTTTTTGGGCGAAAGCCGCAATTTCATATTTCCTTAATTGCAAGAAACTAGGGTAAACTGCAACATTTTTATCCTCTGAAAAAATAAATCTCCTAGAGAAAAAATACAACGGAGAAGCAGCAAAAACATTTACTGCTCCAAAATCATAAACCCCTCTTTTAAAAGGCTTGATAGAATACTCCAATGTTTTTTGCGACTTAGATTTTACTCGAAGGTTCCACTCTAAATCTCTTCGTTGAAAAATAGGCGGTATTTCATCTACAATCTTGAGAGAAGCATCAAAAGAATATGTATTAATAATGGTTATTTCTACTGGATTGGGATCACCATTGCTAAAACGATCTGCCATCATTCTATTTCCAGATATACCTTTATTTGTATAGAGTAACAATATATCAACAATACATAACAGAATGAATATCATCAAGGCGATCTGGCTCACAATAAACAAAGGCTGAAAAGTCCAGCTTATTAAAAAGCCGATCACTACAGCAATGCCTGCATAAAAAAATCGTGGTTCCAGAAACAAGCTTCTCATTACCTCGGGATGTTAATAGAATTTATAACTTCTGTTACAACAACCTCTGCAGTAGCACCTTCCATTTCTTTATCGGGAGTAAGAATTATACGATGAGCCAACACAGATTCTGCAATTTCATGAATATCTTCAGGGATCACAAAATCTCGTCCATTCATTGCTGCAATAGCTTTAGAACCCTTCAATAAAGCAAGTGAAGCCCTAGGACTTGCTCCTAGGTAAATATCAACATGGTTTCTAGTTGTATCCACTATAGTAGCAATATATTCTAACAAAGATGGTTTCACTTCTACTCTATTCACAAGATCTTTTAATTCCTTCAGCTCTTTTATTGTCAAAGCTTTTTGTACATCTTTAAGTTCGACCAAATCAGACTTTGTATGATGAAGATTTAAAATTTTCAATTCTTCTTCCAGAGATGGGTAATCTACCTTTATCTTGAAAATAAATCGATCGAGTTGAGCTTCAGGAAGTGAATAAGTTCCTTCCATATCAATGGGATTCTGAGTAGCTATGATCATGAAAGGTTCTTCCATTTTCATACGGTCTCCATCAACTGTAATCTGTTTTTCTTGCATCACTTCAAAAAGTGCAGCTTGTGTTTTAGCAGGTGCTCTATTGATCTCATCTATCAATACCAAGTTTGAAAAAATAGGGCCTTTCTTAAACTCAAAGTCAGACTTCTTCGTATTAAAAATAGATGTTCCTATGACATCAGAAGGCATAAGATCCGGAGTAAACTGAATCCGTGAAAAGCCCGTATCGATCGTTTTAGCAGTCAACTTTGCTGTCAATGTTTTTGCTAGTCCTGGAAAACCTTCAAGGAGCACATGTCCATCAGATAGGATCGCTGCAAGTAAAAGTTTAATCAATTTTTCTTGTCCTACAATGACTTGTGAAATTTCTGTAATTACTCGCTCTATCCCTTCAGCTAAAGGTGTAAGATTTTCACGGGATTGAAAATCATCTTCTTGAGCAGGTGAGCCCATTTCTTGTGGTCCGTTATCTTCTATCATAGAATTGTTGTAATTTTTTATTTAAAATGATGATGCTCTTTTCATCGGCATGTTGGGTCTTTCGAAATTGTCGAAAAATAGAGTTAATGGAGCTGATAAGGCCAATCTTTTTACCAGACTTTGCCATCAAAAGTTGTGTTTGTTTTTCAGTTCCTTGATAATCAGCTATCCTATATTTCTGTTTTACATATTCTTTAAAATGTCGTTCCATTTTAACCATTAAATCGGCTAAATCATAGGTACTGTAATATAAATCTCCAATTGTTTTGGTAAATTCTAAACTTCTATTTTCGGGTGGTTTTATAATTGGAATATATTTTTGTTTTCTCTTGATGCTGAATAAAATATGCAGAAGGAGGAGGGTGCCCCCAAAAGCACCTGCCCATCTAAATGCTGTCGTATTCAAAAACACGCTCAATGGAGGTTTTTTAGAAGTTTGGGATTTATAATATGTATCGTAATAGGTTCTTGTATTCGGTAAAAAACTCAAAATATCTTCTGCGAATTCATAATTATCTTGATGCATTAAATAGAAATTCGTAAAGGCATAAGGCAAGGTGCATAAATAGAAATTTCCTTTGCCATGTTTGACTTGAATAACAATGGGTTTGTTATTTTCAAAATTACGTTGAGAGAAACTTACTGCAATAGGAAAGTAAACTTGAAGGGAGTCGTATTTATTATCAAGGCTTTTTACACTGTATTGTTTTGAAAATTCATATTTTTTTTGGCTCTGAACAGATTGAACCTTTAGATCATTTTCTTCATCATTCGCAAAGAAATACAGTGATAAATAATCTGCCTTTAAATTTAAAGTATCAAGTAATTTAGTTGAAAAGTCTTTTGCTGCAATAAATGCATTATTGCCATTTGACACCCATTCTAATAGTTGGGTTCGTTCATCTTTACTGAACTGAATTTCATCTGTAACAAAAATATAATTCTCTGATTCTTCCCATTCATCCTCCAACTCATAAAGAGCTTGATCTCTCCATTCTACATGATCGAACATAGAGGTTACAATGTCTTTGAAAATATATAAACCATAGGGATCCTTTGATTTCTCAATAAAGAAATCTGACCAATTTATTTTTCGTGGAATTATACCGATCATAGCGATAGATACGCCTATATACACCAATAGAATCCAAATCAATTTTCTTTTCATCTATCGTTTTTTAATAAATTAGTTAAGGCATCTATATGTTTGAGGGACCTTTTATAAAACCTTGATTTCACAACATAACTTCCATACCAAGCGTAATTAAAGTACTTCGTCAATAGTTTAAATTCTCTCTTAACTTCAGCATCTTCAATTTCTTTTATATAATCCTGACTTAGCTTATAATCCTCCCATTCAATATGATTTTGTTCATTGAGTTGCTTCAATACAATAAGATAATGCAAACGAATCGCTTTACGATATGCTCCCTCTTGAATCGCTTTTTCCAAATTTGCTAATAATATATCTCTTCCAACACGAATATCTAAATCACCAGGTTTCTCCTCTTGAAGATTAATTTCTTTCTTTTTTATCAATCCTTTTATTTCATTGCTCAGTAAAAACCACACTAATAATCCACACGCCACTAGAATAAATAAATTTCGAATCCAATTTCCCACATTTCCTCTTTTTTGACCCTCCTCTTTCTCTTGCTTGACTTGAAATAACTTCCTTAACCAAGCCATAAAAGCCGATTCTTCAGAAGACGCCTCTGTATAATCAAAAACTTCCGTATTTCTATATACATTCATTTTTGTTGTATCAAAGGATCTACGTTCGTATCCTTCTCTGATACCTTCTATGCCAGTTGTATCCCATTTTTGCTGTATGATTTCATTGATAAATTCTGTATCAAGCAAAGTATCCAATTGCTCGTTCACTGGAAATTCCTTTACAGTAGGAGTGTATGCATCCACACATGTGTCAGCCTCCGTTTGAGCAAAAAGCACATAAGGCAGATAAACCAGCACCCAAGCCAAACTGTATTTAATACTCCCCTTCATTTTCAAAATATGTTTCTTTATGTGTTCCTATTCTCATCATCCGCTCAATTGTCTTTTCACCTGTTCTGCGCTCCTCAGCATCAAAACCCTTTAAATAAACAGCAACGTAGAAATACACCAATAAATAAGAATACCCTACACCCATCATCAAACATTGAATGATTAAGATAATATCAGGACTTTCATCCTGAAACACTTGAAAATCCATAACCAAACTTCCGGCAAAAAAGACCAATATAATAGGTACAGATATCATTGTTCTCAAGAAAAAACTAATCACCATCGATAAAAACAATACACCAATACTGGAACCATATTGCATATGAAAATCCATCTTTCCCATTTCAATCGCTTCAGATAATAAAAACTCATCCTCGAACATATAATACCTCGCTACAAATAAGATATAGGGGTAAACATACAAGTACAAGCCAATGATCACAAAGAAGAGTAGAAAGGAAAAAGCAAAATATTCACCTGTGATCACATTGTAAAATATGGCTACTGTTCCAAATAAGATTAGAAAGACTAAGCCAGATAAAAGAAGATTTTTGAGATACAACTTTTTGAAATAATGCCACATTCGCTTTGGAGTTATTTCATTCGATTCAGACTCGTCTAACACCCGCAAGAGACACATCGCGATAAGACTAACATGCAGAAATATACACAGTCCACTCAAGAAAAAAGCCCATAATTGCAATCCTGAAAACGAGTTCGAAACTGTAAAAATGGAAAAACTTTGTTTCGTGAAAATGAAATTGAACACAAAAATAGGAAGCATCAATGGCACGACCAATACACCTGATATAGGAACGATGTTCTGAAAGATAAATCGAAATGGATCAAGTAAGATCTCTCCTAAGCTTCTTATGTTTTGAATACGTTTCATGATGACGCTGCTATTTTACGTTCCACCTTGATAGGTAAGTAAATGAAATACCATCCTATGTATGCAAACGAAGAAAGGATAATCAATAGACGCAAACCTCCTCCTAATTCCTGATACAAATAAGTCAGATAAGATTCTATAAATGCGGCTACAATAAAAACTGGTATAACAGCAATCAGAATCTTCACGCCTCTCTTTGCACCCATAATAAGTGAATCCGTTCTTTTAAATGTTTTAGGATACCACCAACTATTGCCAATGACCATTCCCGCAGCAGCTACTATTACAATAGCAGACAACTCCAATGCTCCATGAATGAAAATTGTACTGAATGAAATCCACCCTAAGCCTAGAGCAATAAACATTCCTTGAAAGGCCCCTACCATAACTCCATTTGAAACGAGTAACACGGCTGATAGCAGCGGTGCAATTATACCTAAACTAAAAGCTAATAGGCCCACATAAATATTATTGGACCCTATTCCGAAGAACATATTTGATTTGTTATCGTCTCGATATACTCCCATAGGATCTCCTTTCTCTATATTATTCAAGGTCATATCCACATAGGCATCTCCTAAGATAATTCGAGGAAATTCAGGATCAATCTTTAAAGAAATAAAACCAATCAAGATAGAACCCATAAAAATAATTAAGGCCATTAATAACTCTCTATGAGAAGCCCTTATGGCAAGTGGAATCTCTTCCGTCCAAAATGTCAAAAATCGTTTTTGGTCTTCTTTCTTTGTTCGGTAAATTCTTCGGTGTAGATCCGATGCTAATTTATTCAAGTAATGAACAAGATTAGAATGCGGATAGAAAGTGCGGACATAGGAAAGATCATTGATTACACTGGTATAATAATCAGCAAGTTGGTCTGGAGTTATCGCAATCTTATCCTGTGTAAATTGCTCAAGCTCTTTCCACTTTTTCTTATTTTTTGATATGAATTGATACTCCTTCATTTATTCCTCTTCTTCCAATTTAAGAAATTGTTGCGTATTCTTTTTCTCTTCTAGTCGTTGAAAATAATTATAGTCGTAAACAATCATTTTTAGATATTTCTTCGCCTTAATCATTTTCGGAATACCAGTGAGTTTCATGATGTGTTCAGCTGCTGCTAGCTGGATTTTGCTGCTAGCAGGTGTATAATTAAATACAGCCTCTTTCAATAACTGTATGTCTTGATCTTTCAACATCATGACTTCTTTATATTGTCCTTTATACCCTTTAGGTAAATTCACATGGGACAATCTGGTTTGTCTTAACGTATGCTTGTTGTAAGAAATAACTGTTGTTTCTGCTAGAATATCTCCTATTCGCTGACCTTTACCTGATGAAACCGCACTCAAAAATGCCAACCCAGATGTGAATAAGAAAAAATCTATCAAGCGTGCAAACCATCGAATCACCAATTGACCTGTGGTTATGTTACGTCCAGTAAGAGAAACGACTTGAATGTTCATCGCTTTTTTTCCTATCGTCTTTCCGTTATTAAACAGCTCAAATACTAACGAATAAAAGAAAAACGGTAAACAAAAAAGAACATAAATCCATATGGCTACTTCATTTTCTCTTTGAAAAAAGATTATCCCTACTAACATTACATAGCCATACTTCACCACTGCATCTATGAAAAATGCAAAAATACGATCCCACACAGTTGCTACACTGTACTCAATCTCTACATTATATGCTGTTGTAATCGTAACCTTTTGTCCTGGCATGCACTTCTATTTTTCCGGTATGTTTCTGAGCACGGCTAATAAATAATTCCAAAATTTTTGAACAGAACTTATTTGCACTTTTTCATCAGGAGAGTGTGCCCCACGAATATTGGGACCGAAAGAGACCATTTCCATCTGTGGGTAATGTTTCCCTATTATTCCGCATTCCAAACCAGCGTGGCATGCAGCAACATGCATGTTTCCTTCAAACATTTCTTTGTATAAATTTTCCATGATCTTCACAATCTTAGCTCCTCTTTTGGGCGTCCAGCCCGGATAATTTCCGCTAAATGAAACATTCAATTGAACCAATTCAAAAATAGATTGCAAAGCATTCATCAGATCCTTTTTCTCAGTTTCAAGAGAAGAACGTGTCAAACAAAGGACTTTAACTTCGCCATCTTGCACAAGGATTCGAGCTAGATTATTTGATGTTTGTACCAAACCTTCTATTTCGGGATGCATTCTATAAATCCCCGATGTACAGGCATAAACAGCTTTTACAAATGATTTAAGCCATTTCGAATCTATATACGATGAAAAAGGTTCTATATCTTCATGAACGATTCGCAAATCTGGATCTGTAAAGGCATATTCTTGCGAGATAATCTCCGCTTGTTCATCAATAATCTGCTTGAATTTTGGAACATCCATCTCTTCTACTGCTAATATGCAAAATGATTCTCTAGGAATAGCATTTCGCAAACCACCTCCATCAATTCGATTAACTTTTAAGTCAAGTGGTATAATTAATTCTCTAAGAATACGATTCATAATCTTATTTGCATTTCCTAGACCTTTTGCGATATCCATCCCGCTGTGACCTCCACTCAACCCAGCAACTGATAAAATCATGAATTTGTAATTTCCGTCTGGCATGTTTTTTTGAGCATATGATCCTGAAGCAGTCACATCAATTCCTCCTGCACATCCTATGGTCAATTCATCATCATCTTCTGTATCCAAATTGAGCAAGATATCCCCATCCAGCATACCAGGCTTCAATTCAAGAGCACCTGTCATACCCGTCTCTTCATCTATGGTAAATAGAGCTTCTAGATCAGGATGAGGGATATCTGTTGATTCGAGGACAGCCATAATTGCAGCTACTCCTATTCCATTATCAGCGCCCAATGTTGTTCCTTCTGCCTTCACCCAGTCCCCTTCTATGAACATCCGAATACCTTCTTTTTCAAAATCGAATGTCGTATCTGCATTTTTCTGATGGACCATGTCTAGATGACTTTGCATCACAATTTTCTTCCTTCCTTCCATTCCTGGTGTTGCTGGCTTCTTGATGATAACATTTCCTATGTGATCAACAATCGTTTCAAGACCTAGCTGTTCTCCGAAATTCTTTGCAAATGCAATAACTCTTTCTTCCTTTTTTGAAGGTCTAGGTACCGCATTCAATAGATCAAAATTTTTCCACAATCCTTGTGGCTCCAATGTTTTTACACTCATTTCTTACACTGTTTCTATATCCCAATTTGCATCGTAATCCGTCCCTTTATGTGCCCCATCACAAAATGGTTTATTTTCACTTAAGCCACATCGACATATTGAAAATCGCCCTGTCTTTACTTCTGTTGAACCATCAGGCAATACAATTTCTACATCTCCGATCACCTTTAATGATCCATTTTTATTCACTTTAAGGCGAACCATGTTATTTTCTTCCATTACGTATTTTGTTTTTATCTAATTTAAAAAAATCAAACCTGCAAAAAGGATCATTCTTCCCATGCTTAATCAAATTATCAATTGCAAGATGCTGATCACAAT
>JAHDGD010000005.1 GCA_020627825.1 Saprospiraceae bacterium | reverse complement strand
ATTTTATCGAAAAATTTTTTGGAGTTTTTAAAATTCTGCACTAATATAAACAATGTCTAAAACCTTTCCATGCCCATCGTTACTTTGGATTTGCTCGATATGCTTGATAATAAATATAAACTCGACGATCTTTTTGAAACTAGTATCGACTGCAAACTTCTGATACAATACGGGAAAGCATTTGTTTACTAAATGACATTTACGATAGAAAAATATGAAAACATGGAAACCTTTGAGAAACTTTCTCTTTCTTTGAATCGGAGAATACTTTTTTAAACTTCCTGTATACAATTTTATCAAAGACATCACGCACATCTTGATGAAAAAATGGATCTTTTACTGACTTTAATGCAACATAACTTTCTTGAATTTTGTTATAAGACCAATCATTTAATCCATCTTCAAAATAAAATCTTTTAAAAAATCTATCACCAATAGGAAGCAAATGTCTCTTGCCATTATAATTCAAGATATGATGAACAATTCGCTGCGGCAAAAATAGTTTTTCACTTACTGCCATTACGATATTATTGTTAGTAAATAAATTTTGTATTCTAGACAAGCACTGAAAGGAGAAACTAACAGCCTCTTTATAAGAGAGATTAAAATTTTGAAAAGCTCTATCAATTGTCCAATCTGTAGTAAAATGAGCTTTATATTTTTTCTCAAATGAAGAAAGATAAAGAATCTGACTTTCCATTGAATCTTCTGATACATTAATAGGAATCTTTTCTAAATGTATAACTTCATCATAATGATAATTATCAAGAACTCTTTCTTCAAGGTCAGAAGACATTAAAAGACAAATTGAGGTTAATCCTAAGTCATTAAGAGTTCCAGCCCAAAGACTGAAAACTTCAAATTGGAGAGGACTATGAGGAATAAATAAAACTTTCAATTAGCTATACTTAAAAAACTTCATCCAATAATCAAAACGTGACTCAACCATCTCAGAATGTAAAACAGTAAATACTGATTTCCATTTATCAATTGAACCATTTTGAATGTGATTAAAATGTAGGAGATTCTTTTCGTTCTTTGGCATTGGTTTGAGCCTTAACCTATGCAGCAAAATTTTTAATCTAACACTTGGGGTATTATTAAATTCTTGGATTCGTTTTTGTTGAGATTTCATTGAATACTTTTCAACCACTTTATCAAGATCACTGCTAGTATATCCAAGTCGATCAAAAATTAAATTAACAGCTTTTATATTATCATTCATAATCATATCATAACTGAGATAAAGCGGCGAATACTTTTTCCACTTAGAAAATGAATTAACAGATTCATTAAAAAATGGCATTGCTAAAACCTCTTCAAATGATTTATCAGTTTTTTGCATCAATGAATACATACAAGCTCTTAAATCTCTGTGTGAATAGATCAAGTCATAATCATATTCTTCAAAAAGGGATACTAATTCGTTAGAAAAAGAATGCATCTTAAATAGAATAATTTCACTAGAACTTTCTAATGCGTCATAAACTTTTGTAAAATCTTTGTCAACAAATCCTATATCTGCTAAACTTTTCTTAGATAACGCTTCTTGCATAATTTGATAAACCCAAGTAGAACCTGAACGATTAATTCCACAACAAATAAATATCTTTTTCATCAAGCTTTAAAATCATTTAAAGTAGTTAAATAATAACTGTACAACAAAGTAGAAATAGACAACACAATTGAAAGATACAACCTAGAATATGCAATTGACTCAATGGAATCTAACATAAAACTATTCATCAAAGGCAACAACCAGAAAATAAGTAATACTATACCAAGAATGCAAATGTATGGTATATTTCGTCTCACAACGCCAATAATTATGCTTGGTCCTATATAAACAAATGTCATACAAGTAATAACATTAATTTTTGCTGCCTCAATTCCAGGGATATATTCAGGAAGGAACCATTGTATCAAATAAGGTATTGAAAAATAAAATACTAAGCATACCGGTATAACAATAGAAATATTGAGGAGCAAAGATTTATAAAAAAAAGGGCGTAACCCTCTATTGTCTTTTGTTTTACCATATTTAGCAGAAGCTTTAGGGTATAATAAAACGCCAATCGTAGTTGGTATAACTGGAAGAGCTGACAAAATAAGTTTTGAAATAGTATAATACCCTAATTCTTCACTCCCGAGTTTAATAGCAATTATGGATTGATCAGCAATCCTAAATAAAGTAAATAAATAACCACTTAGCAATAAAGGAAAACCAACTTTAACAAGATCAATTAATTCATCTCTAAAGAATTGGGCCTCTACTTTTATAGGAGCATTTTTACCCCTTAAAAAAAATCCTATAACTGAGTTTGAAATATCAGAAACAATTTTACCAAAAAATCCAAAAACAAATGCAGTAAAAGAAAAGGCAAGAAAAACTGAATTTTGTATAAAAAGAATGCTTCCTAATCTTTTAAATTCTTTTCCACTTCGATAAGTTGAATTATAATGACTAATACGCGGAGTACAAAATAAAACTATTGACAAAGTTATACTTCCAAAAATGTAATAATTATTATAATCATTTAAAAGAAAGTAACAAATAAGACTTACTCCAAAAACTAAACCTATATAAGAAACCCATTTTGAAACATATAAAGATGCACTAACTTGCTTCAATACTTTATCTTCTCTTTCTTGTGCACGATAAAATGTTTCTATTTAGTCCATTAAAAACACCTAATTGCATAAATGTAAAGTAGGAAGAAAATAACATAACAGACTGCATTGTTCCTAGCACTTTAGGTGCAATACATGCTGCCATAATAAAACTTGATATTAATCGTATTAATGGTTGATAAATACTAGAACTTGAGTAAATAAATTCCCCCGCATATCGCTTTAATAATCCTTTCAACTTATTAAATATAAGATCTATTAAATGGAGTTCCTTTTCTAAGGTCAACTTTACAAACTTTCCCTAATACATATTCGAAGTATTTAGGCTCAAGTCCATCCCCAGGCCGTATCACTTTGATATTACTTTTTGTAATTTTCTCACCAGCCTTTATATCCGCTGAAACATAAATTGATCGTTTAAATTGCCGACTCTTCTTTTCAGCTTTTTGCGTATCTAGCTGTACATTTCCTAAAGCTAAAAAAGCAGTTTTAGATTCATCAACTAAAGCTTTCAATTCATGTGGTTCCAAAGAGAAAGCACTATCGACACCTCCATCAGATCTTCTCAATGTAAAATGCTTTTCGATTACTCGTGCTCCCAAAGCAACAGCAGCAACTGAAGCACCAATGCCCATCGTATGGTCAGATAATCCTATAATACAATCTTCAAACACACTTTTGAAAATAGGGATGGTATTCAAATTAGTATTTTCCGCGCTTGCAGGATATGTAGAAGTACATTTAAATATTATAATATCTCCAGCACCACACTCTTTTAAATACTGTATAGAAGCGTACAACTCATCCAATGTGCTTGTTCCTGAAGAAATTAAAATTGGCTTGCCTGTTTCGGCTACTTTTTTTAACAAAGGATAATGATTGCTTTCAAATGATGCTATTTTAAATGCCGGCACATCCAGACCCATTAAAAAATCCACTGCACTTTCATCAAAAGGAGAAGAAAATGCTAACATTCCAAGACTATTTGCATACTCAAAAATTTCTTTATGCCATTCCCAAGGAGTATGCGCATCTTGATATAAATCATATAAATTCTTCCCGTGCCAAAGTGAATTTTCATCATTAATATCAAATAATCCACCTTTAACATTAAGCGTTATAGTATCAGCAGTATATGTCTGAAGCTTTAAAGCATGAGCGCCTGAATCTGCTGCAGCTTTAACAAGTTCTAAAGCTCTATTAATATCTCCATTATGATTTCCTGACATTTCAGCAATTATAAATGGACTATGCAAATCACCGACTGTTCTATTCCCTATTTTAAATTCGACTGATTTCATTCTTTGCAATTAAATTCATATCAAATGAATAAATGTTATATAATTCGTTATTATACAATTTTTCTTCTGTAAACTCATAACCAATATTTTCAAATACCTTAATTGAAGCAGGGTTATCTACTTTTACCCATGCAATATAATATAAAGACTCAAAAGATAGTTCTTCTCGTAATTCCAACATCCCTTTTTTAACAAGAACAGTCGCCATCCCTTTTCCCCTAAAAGAATCTTCAATAGAATAGCTAATTATGGCATTTTTATTCTTTATATCAAACCTTATCTGACCTACAGGCTTTTGAAAATTATTTTGCAAAACATACATAAATGTATTATTTGCATTTAGCTTGGAAGTAAACCATTTACAATGCTCTTCGTAAACTATCTTGTCTTGGTTTATAGCACTTTTTCGTACAATAGGATCATTCGCCCAATTAAAATATAAATCAACATCAGTAAATAAAGCATTCCGCATTTCATATTGATTATAAACAAGACTAGAAATACATTTTAATAGATTTAATTTTGATGCTCCATTAAAACTATTATGTTGATTTAGAATTTGCTTATTATCATTAAAATCAACTACTTTATCTATTATATCATGTAAATTAGTGCATACATTAAAATCACCAACAGAATGGACCAACTCCAGTTCACGAAATCCTTTTTCTACATGAACTTGATTATCAACAAAAAACCCTGTTATAATAAGCATTTGAACTGAGCAAGCTTCGTACAATATACTGCTACATGGAACTATGGCTAGTTGACATTTATCCATTACCTCACGCATTTCAACATCGGATAAATTCGAGTATAATTGACAATTCAAGTCTTCTATATTGATAAAAGACTCAAGCATACTTTTATGTTTATATGCAAGACCTATTACAATGTGTATTTCATTAAAATCATGTTTACTTGATACAATCGCTTGTAATGCTTTAAATGTAAGATTATTAAAATCAGAGCCACCAAAACAAATAAAACAGTTTCTAATCTCATTAATCACCCTAGGCTGAGCACGTTTTTTTAAGAAAGGTTCACGCAACAGAGCATATTTTAATCCTGTTTTTATAGTGGTATTAAAATCACAAGAATAATTCCTTTTGTTTATGAGAGGTGCATGATTTATAACCAAATCTGAAATAAAATGATAGGAATAAATATCATCAATACAAACTAAGGTACAATTTAAATTCTTAATATTTCTTTGATAACTAGTTTCGAAATGATAACCGTCCAGAATGATGATATCTTGTTCCTGAATTTTCGACCCTATTAAATCTATTTCTTCATCGATTGAAGCATTTAATGCAATTTCAATAAGATTATTGCAATACTTTAAGATTTCTTTTTTTAGTTTTTCTAAAGGCTCTTTTATAATGAAAAAACATTGATATTCAGTTTTTAAAATATTTAAATACGCAAGTGATCTGATAACATGTCCTAGCCCCATACTAGCATTGCCATCTGCTCGGAAAAATACTCTAGGCTTCAATTGAATTATTTTGAATCATCATAGTATATTTTAATTCTGCTAATTTCCAATCAACAGTTGTATCTATATCCTGGGCATGAAGTTCATTTAATACATAAATACCAGAAAAATCTGAATAAATTTCTTTGGTATTAATAAAATCATCCACATTAAGCCAATAAAATTGACCAGCATCATGATATGCTTTTTCGAGATCCTGTGATCTGAAATTTTTATACTGTTCAAAGAACATTTCCAAATTCCCATTATCACTCTTTTTTAGGGCTCTTTGGATAGGAAAACTGTAAGGTAATACAGGAAAAACTGACTTGAAGTTATTTACGTTTAATAATTCTAAAGTAGCTTTTAAAACTTTGGAAGTAACAAAAGGTGCAGTAGGATATATACAGCAAACTAATTCATATGGTTTGCTTAACTTATCTAAAACTTCAATTAACACATCTGCAGTAGTAGCATAGTCATCCGAATTTTTTTCTGATCGCAAAAAGGGAACTTTTGCACCATATGTTCTGGCAATATTTGCAATCTCCTCATCATCAGTAGAAACTATAATGTCATCAAAAAGCATTGATTCTTTTGCAGCTAAAATTGAATATGAAATGATGGGTTTACCCAAAAAAGATTTAATGTTCTTTCTTGGAATTCTTTTACTTCCTCCTCTAGCAGGTATGATTGCTAATCTTTTCAACCTTTTTTCAATAAATACATTTGATCTACATTCCCTTTCTCTGCATCGGATACATAAGGATAATCTTGACTATTTACAAGTTTTAAATCTGAAAAACGCTCAAGAAATAACTGTGCAAAATTAGCTTTCCATAAATACCCTTTATTCCCTCTATAATTTATTTCCTTTGTTTCTTCACTAAAATATTCGAATCCCCAAATAAAAGTACTGGAACAACGGTACATTTCATCCATTATTCTAGGTAAATCATTTGGAGAAATATGAATTAACACTCCATTTGTGCATACAACATCAAAGAATCCATTTTTAAATGGTAAATCAAATCCGCTTCCTTGAATTATATTTACATATTTTGTAAAATCTTTTGCTCTTTCTACTGCATATTTTTGAATTTCTACTCCATATAAATTCTCATAGCCCATACTTTGCAGAGCCCTTAATTGCATTCCAGTATTACATCCTACTTCTAATATCTTAGCTTGTGAATTTAAATCACCTAATGATCTCCGATTCATTTCTAATTTCGTAACTCCCCAATTTTTTATATAAAATTGATTCCAATCATCTAAAGAGTGAGAATTTCTTTCTGTATAATCTTTTCCGAAATCACCTGTCCAAAATTGTTCTTGTTTCGATAGCATTTTTTACTTATTTGTTAGGTTTAAAATTTGTTCAATAACATATTGTTGTTCTGAATCTTTTAGGGAAGGATACATAGGCAGACTTAGACAATTTCTATAATATTTTTCTGCATTAATTAAATCATCATATGGACCTAATTTTTTATAATAAGGCATTGTATGTAATGGAATATAATGTATTTGGCAAAAAATACCTTTCTCCCGAAGCAAATCATAAACTTCTTTTCTTTTTTCAATTTCAACTACATAAAGATGATATGCATGATTAATATTAGATGCTGGACGATGAGTTAAAATCTTAGTTCCTTCAAAGGCTTCATCATAAATCTTTGCAATCTCTCGTCTTCTAATTATCCCATCATTTGCTTTTGCCAACTGTGATATTCCCAAAGCACAAAGAATATCAGGTAATCGATAATTATAGCCTAAGTCCTGTAGTTCCATGTACCATCTTCCATGATTTTCGATTAAATTTTCATTACCTTGATAAATCATTCCATGAGATCTAAGTTGAACTAATTTATCGTATAAGTTCTTATCATTAGTTGTTATCATGCCCCCCTCTCCACAAGCAATATGCTTTACTGGATGAAAAGAGAAGATTGCAAGGTTAGCAAAATTACCGTTACCACATCTTTGCTCTTTACCATTCTGATCAATAAAAGAACCTCCTGGTGCATGACATGCATCTTCTATAATCCACAAATTAAACTCATCAGCTATCTCTTTTAATTCTTCGAGATTTACAGGATAGCCTGCAAAGTCAACCGGAATAACTCCTTGATATGTGCCTTTAGGCTCAGATTGTAACTTCGCTCGTAATTTTTTTAAATCAATAGTTAATGTGTCAGGATTGATATCACAAAAATCTATTTGACCTCCACAATATCGCACACAATTTGCACTAGCTGCAAATGTGATTGGTGTAGTAATTACTTTAGAATCTTTAGTAACATTTAATGCCATTGCACAAAGATGTAAAGCAGCTGTTCCATTAGAAACTGCAACGGCATATTTACTATCAACATATTGTGCAAATTTTTCTTCAAATTCTGAGACCTTGGGCCCGGTTGTTAAGAAGTCTGCATGTAAAACATTAGTTACTGCGTCAATATCTTCTGAAGTAATGTGTTGTCTACCGTAAGGAATTTTAAAATTCATTATACTGGTTTAAAATTTTCATCAATATGAACTTTAATAAATTCCTGCAAATCTTCCACTGTTACCCATTCCGTATTATTCCCTGAATTATAATTAAATCCAGAAGGAACCCTTTCAGCACCAAATTCCTTTTTAAAATCCTCCATTGACCAATTGGGTTTTGACGGTAAAATAACATAATACGTGCCTAAATCATAGGTATTATATGAATCAGATGAAGTAATCATTTCTTCATGAATTTTTTCTCCAGGGCGAATCCCAATGACTTTATGTTCAATACTTGGTGCAATAGCTTTCGCTACATCTGTTATTTTATAAGAAGGAATTTTAGGAACAAAGATTTCTCCTCCCCAAGCATTTGCTAAAGCATGAAAAACCATATCAACGCCTCCATCTAATGAAATATTAAATCGAGTCATGTCTGTATTTGTTATTGGTAAAAATCCTTCTTTCCTTTTCTTTATAAAGAAAGGAATTACTGACCCATTGGAACCCATAACATTGCCATAACGAACAACTGAAAAACGTATAGGATTTTTGCCCTTTATGTTATTTGCGGCGACAAATAATTTATCAGAGGTCAGTTTTGTAGCTCCATACAAATTTATAGGCGCGCATGCTTTATCTGTAGACAAAGCTACAACTCGTTCCACTTCCGTCTGTAAGCATGCATCAATTACATTTTCAGCACCACCTACATTCGTTTTAATACATTCTGTAGGATTATACTCAGCTAAATGCACATGTTTCATTGCAGCTGCATGTATTACATAATCAATTCCCTTCATCGCCCTTATTAAACGATCTTTATCACGAACATCACCAATAAAAAAACGTATACTTGGAAAGTCGGAAGTCGGATATTCTTGAGCCATTTGAAACTGCTTTTGCTCATCTCTACTAAAGATTACCAAACGTTTTACATTAGGAAACTCTTTGTAAATTCTCCTAGTCAAGGCTTTACCTAAGGATCCCGTTCCTCCTGTTATTAAAATTGATTTGTTATTTAGATTCAAATTATTCATTAATAAACATTAAATATTGCATTAAGAAGACATTGCGTCTTGATATATTTTTATAAAAATCAAAAGAATAGAACCAAGCATTATTCCTATTACACCCCCTATAATAGCATTTCGAATTAAAGAAGATGTAATTACTGGCAATGGTTTGAATGGTCTATCTATTTCCAAAAATAATGGTTGTATGTCTTTCAAATTGACATCAGCCATTTCTTTATTTTTAATTACTTCTGCTAAAGCAGAATTTAATACTAATTGTTCTTGTGTAAGAATCGTATAGTCTGCTGAAACTTCATCATTAACTAAACCTCGATTTCTAGCATTAAATCGAGCTAGCTGTCTTACTTTCTGATCTCTTAGGACTCTTAAAGAATCAGCCTTGTGTGTCAAAATTTCTGAAAACTGCTTCTGATTTTCAAATATTTCATCCTCAAAAAATAGTTTTATGAATTTAAATAACTGAGTTGAAATTTCGAAACTCAAATCTTCATTAATTGTTGAAGAATTTAATACATAAATTCCTTTTGCTTCATCCAGAGTAAATTTACACAAGGCAACATCTTCATCTTTACTCCAAAATTTCCGCATTAATTTTCGGATGACAATTCGTTCTTTATCGCTTAATTCTCTATCGTTTAGTTCTTGCGTAAATTGAAAATCTTTTAATGATGCATTATTTTCTGACCATTTCTTAGTTAAATTATATGTATTGATAATCCTATTACCAATGAACTCACCTGAAGATGTTTTAGCAGATAAAACTTTTAGTAAGATATTACTCGATTTACCAACTTCTAAAATTTTAAATGGGCTTACTCCTCCAGACTTTCGAATTCCAATGCTTCCCAACAAACCACCTAATCCACCTCCAGTTCCGTTTTGACCTTCAACTACAAAACGAAGCTCAGACTTATATTTAATTTCGCTTGTAAAATGTTTATATATGAAAAATCCAGAAAATAGAATAGCCAATATGGCTATTACAAACCACTTTTTAAAAAGATATTTAATAAATGATTGAATTAATAAAATTATATCTTTCAATGTAATTATACCATCTGAAGTTTCCATTTTATTCATAATTAAATTAAATAAACATTATCGGGCATACTTAATTATAGGCTTTTTACGACTACAATGTTCCGACCACATAGAAATACTATTGGACCCACAAGCTGTAATAGCTATTACATCACCTATTTGCAATTTTAAAAGCTCTTCATTCTTCGCCAAAAAATCTCCTGAAAAACACAACGGTCCACCTAGATCATAACGTTGTAATTGCCTATCAGTAGACGTAATATTAAAATACTGATGAGAGGGAGGTGAAGAACTATAAACTTCACGAAGGAATAAATCTGCTCCTAAATGTATTATAGCAATATGAGGTTCGTGATACTCCAATATATCTTCAACCTTAGAAACTGCATAGGCACAATGAGTATGCACAAATCTGCCATATTCCGTAATACATTCAAAATCATCAAAAATTAATGGACAGTATTTTTTTAATAAAGCAATAAAGTGTGTGAGCTTTTTTTGATTTCCATCAAAATCTTGCTCAGGTTTTATTCCTCCCCCTATATCAATCCATTTTATTTTATTTGGTATTTCTTTGTTTATCTGTATAGCGAAATCATAGACTATTTTAATGCATGATACATGCTGTTCCAAACTTGATATTTCAGAACCAGGATGAACATGTAAACCATTAATGGAAGGACTAGCAAAAATATTTGATACTATTCTTTCTTTACTTGTTATAGGAATACCAAATTTACTTCCTTTACCAGAAACCATAAATATATCAGGAGAATCAATTCTCAACATTGGATTAATTCGAATACCAATATTAAGATTTTTTAATCCTAACAATTTCTCCAATTCATTAAATGAATTCGCATTTATTTTTATTCCTTGAAAATTCGCATTGCAATATTCAAGCTCTTCTCTTGTTTTGGCAGGACCATCGAATACAATTTTAGAAGGATCGCATCCCGCATTTACAGCAAGTTTAACTTCTTCAAAAGAAGCGGCTTCTAATCCACATCCCTGTGAAACTATATAGCTCAATACTTCAGGAAGATTATTTGTTTTAATGGCAACAGCATGCAAAACACTTTTGGGAAATTCATTCTTAAGATGTTGTAATCGCTGATCTAAAAGATCAATATGATATACATACATTGATTTATGATCCTTATGCTTAATTGCGTTATAAGATGCTATAATATCTTTTTTAGTCAAGATTTTCATACGCTTTCTAGAACCATTTTATCAACATGCTGAATTAATTTCTTATCAACAACAAATCGATCTTCAAGATTTTTACCTGCAATTTTTAAAATATTATACGCACCTATTGCAAATCTTAAAAATGCGCCATGACTATAGCGTACTGGTTGACCGATTAAAACACTTTTGAATTTCTCAAAAAGGAATGGTGTATTTGTAATTTTTAAATGCAATTCCTTTAATTGATCATAATCCATCCAGTTTCCATTTTTATCTTTCACTTTAAAAGAAACAATCGTTTGATTGGTTTTATCTTGTTGAGGCATGAGTTCTAAATACTTAGATTCTAAAATATATTTATGAACTGTACTATTCCAATCTTCAATTGTTTTCCTTGTAGTTTCCTTTGGTAATTGATCAAATCTTTCCATTAATTCCAATGCTGCTTCCCATCTAACAACTAATCCATTATTATGTCTTGAATTAAATAACTCTCTCAGAACACTCCAAGATTCAGGAAAGTCATACTTAGAAAAAATAAAATCATAGCCAGCAACAAATTGTTTTATAGTATCTACGTTTACTTGTTTTATTTTATGACTTAAATTCTTAGGCACTAATAGTGCTCCTGAAAAAGGAGGAGACATATAAAATTTAGAACCTGTAATCATAACTAAACACCCTTTATCAAGCAATTCATTAACCAATCTTTTACTATTACGGAGCTGACACAAATCAACAGTCCATAAAACATTAGCTGACACATCAGGAATAATTGAAATATCATCTTCAATCCCAGATTTACTTCCTATAACAAGTGCACCAATAATACTTTTGTTTTGCTCATTCTCCACATCAGTTGCAATAGCATCTTTGTTGTTCAGGATTTTTCCGTCTTTACTTCTAGCAGTAAATCTTTCCATGCTAATATTATACAATGGGTTAATATCCTCCGTAATTCCTGAACTTTCTCCAAATTGAATATACTTAGAATAATTCTTTCCCAAAAATGCTAGCTGAGAACCAGAACCTAATTCTTCTGGACATGTGAGTAAAAGTTTTATATCTTTTTCTGGATATAGAATTTTAGAAAAAATAAGAGGAAGATAAGGTAAATCACTTCCAGAAGGTGCAAAAATTACATCGAATTTATTCTGATTATCATAATTAAATAATGCGGAAATTCTTTGACGTTGCTCCTCTCTTATTGCAGGAAAATCTACATGCTCATTATTAAACTTTTCGACTAGCTTAGGATGAGAAAATGAATTAAGAGGATTACACGTACAAGATCCTCTTAATAAAATACCTTGGTATTGTAGTGGATGAATATAATATTTATTCGTTCCATTTTCTTTTAACTCCAGTCTTTCATCTCCTCCAGAGAGCAGTAACTCTTCCAACTTATTCATCTAGGTTATTTAATTTCTTTTCGAAATATTTAAAAGTTCTTTTGAACCCATCTCTTCTTTTAACTTTTGGCTCCCAAGCCAATTTTTTAATAGCTTTTGAAATATCTGGTCTTCTTACTTTCGGATCATCGATTGGTAGTCCTTGAAAGATGATTTTAGATGTAGTCCCTTTTGGGCTTGACCCAACTATTTCTAAAACTTCTTCCGCAGCTTTAAGAACACTTATTTCATCAGGATTGCCAATATTGACTGGTAAATGATATGGACAATGTAGCAATTTAAAGATCCCATCAATCAGATCGTCTACATAGCAAAATGCTCTAGTTTGAGCCCCATCACCAAATACAGTAATATCTTGATTCCGAATAGCTTGCGAGAAAAAAGTAGGCAATGCTCTTCCATCATTCACTCGCATTCGAGGTCCATAGGTGTTGAATATTCTAACAATCCTAGTATCCAGTCCATGATACGTATGATAAGCCATTGTAATAGCTTCTTGAAAACGTTTCGCCTCATCATAAACTCCTCTAGGGCCAATAGGATTGACATTACCCCAGTATTCTTCTGGTTGAGGATTTACAAGAGGATCACCATAAACTTCAGAAGTAGAAGCAATCAACATCCTAGCATTTTTTGCTTTCGCTAAACCTAATAAATTATGTGTCCCAAGAGAGCCTACTTTTAACGTTTGAATAGGCATTTTCAAATAATCAATAGGTGAAGCAGGCGAAGCAAAGTGCAAAATAAAGTCAACTTTACCAGTAACATGGACGAATTTACTAACATCATGATGGTGAAAACTAAATTGCTCAAGAGGCATCAAATGAGCAATATTATCCATATCCCCTGTTAATAAATTATCCATTCCTATTACCTCAAACCCTTCATCAATAAATTTATCACATAAGTGTGACCCTAAGAATCCAGCAGCTCCAGTAATCAGTACACGTTGCATTACTTCTTTTTAAAGATGGAGCGTATTGATCCAGAAGGTACCATTTGCCATGCTCTTTCATGTAAATAGTATAACAATAGTTTACCAAAAAATTCTATGCCTCCTATCGTGAGGGCACTTTTAACATCTCCAGTTATAAAAAATGCAATGGTTACTGTTGTAAGTGTCGCAAGGATTCTCCATGTTACACCTTTTAGAACACTTCTTAAATGTGATTCTTTCATGATACGATCATAGCTGCAGCAACAGTATTATTAGTTGCTTCGTCAATTAAAATAAGGCTACCTGTAATTCTATTTCTTCTATAAGGATCAATAAACAATGGTTTAGTCGTCCTTAAAGTTACACGCGCAATATCATTCATACGAATGGATTTGTCTTCTTTATTTCTATGCAGTGTTTCAATATCCAATTTATATTGGATTTCTTTTACAACACATCTAACATCTTGAGTTGTATGCTTTAAAGCATATTTACCTCTTACTTGTAATGGTTTTTCTTGATCAAACCAACACAACATGATATCTATATCTTGGGTAGCATCAGGCACATTATTCTCTCTTACAATCATATCTCCCCTTGATAGGTCAAGATCATCATTTAGCGTTAATGTTACACTTTGAGGTGGAATAGCTGTTTCTTGATCTCCTGATGCACCATGAATAGACTTTATTGTTGACATAAAACCTGAAGGAAGTAACATTACTTTATCTCCTATCTTTATAGTTCCTCCAGCAACTCTACCTGCATACCCTCTAAAATCATGAAATTCATCGGAATAAGGTCTTATCACATGTTGAACTGGAAATCTTACATCTCTGAAATTATGGTCGCTTGCTATATGAACATTTTCTAGATAATACATTAAAGTTCCTCCACCATACCAGTCCATATTGGCTGAACGATTTACAACATTATCACCTTTTAATGCAGAAATGGGAATAAATTCTACGTCCTTGACATCTAGTTTTGAAGCAAAATTTGAAAAATCATCTTTTATTTTTTCATATACTTCCTCACTATAATCAACTAAGTCCATTTTATTAATGCATACAAGAATGTGAGGTATTTGTAGAAGAGAAGAAATTATAGCGTGTCTTCTTGTCTGTTCGATTACACCATTACGTGCGTCAACTAAAACCAATGCAACATTTGCGGTTGAAGCACCTGTTACCATATTTCTGGTATATTGAATATGACCTGGAGTATCTGCTATAATAAACTTACGTTTCGGTGTAGAAAAATATCGATAGGCTACATCAATTGTAATACCTTGTTCTCTTTCACTTTTTAACCCATCAGTTAACAACGCTAAATTAACACCTTCTTCACCTCTTCTTTCACTTACTTTAGCTATTGTCTCATACTGATCTTGATATATTGATTTACTATCATACAGCAATCTTCCTATTAAGGTAGACTTACCATCATCAACTGAACCAGCTGTTGTAAATCTTAATAATTCCGTATTATCCATTTATAATTAATTATATTTTTTTACTAAAATTTTTGCAATTCGAGTTGCGGCATCTCCATCCCATAAAGGCGGAATAACACCTGTTTTATGTTCTCCATTGAGAATGGATTGCACCTGAAGGTCAACCTCTTTTACATCCAATTCACTAATCAAAACATTTGTTCCTAATTCAACGGTGATCGGACGTTCAGTAGAAGATCTAAACGTAATGCATGGAACTTGTAAGTACGTTGTTTCTTCTTGAATACCACCAGAGTCAGTAATAATCATTAATGCATTATCCATTAAATTTAAAAATTGTAGATACCCTTGAGGTCCCATAATATGAAGGCCATTTATGGTACTTAATTTATCCCACAAATTAAATTTCTTTAAATTATTTTCTGTTCTCGGATGAACAGGAAAAACAACATTATTATGGGCACAAGCATTTCTTATGATTTGCAAGATCTTATTTAAACTATCAACATTGTCAACATTTGAAGGTCTATGCATGGTCATAAGAATATATTTTTTGGGCTTTAAGCCCAAAGTATTTAATATACCATCATAAGATGCTTTCTTGCGAAAATAAACAAGAGAATCTATCATTACATTCCCTACAAAATGAACTTTAGAATCAGGAACTCCCTCCTTGGCAAGGTTTATAAGTCCGCTATGCTCTGTAATAAATAAATCATCACAAATAGCATCTGTAATAATTCGATTTATTTCCTCTGGCATATCCCTGTCTCCACTTCTTAATCCGGCCTCAACATGAACCGTGCGAATACCCATTTTTATAGCGGTAATACTACAAGCTGCTGTGGCATTTACATCTCCAACTACTAAAACAACATCAGGTTTTTCACTATTGCAGATTTTTTCAAAAGCAAGCATTACATTTGCTTTCTGGTGGGTATGAGAACCACCTCCTATACCTAAATAAAAATCTGGTTTCGGTAATTCAAGTTGATTAAAAAAAATATCACTCATACGTTCATCATAGTGTTGACCTGTATGTACAATCAAAGATTCTACAGAATCAATTTTATTCAACGCTCTATGTATTGGGGCAATTTTTATAAAATTGGGACGAGCACCAACAACATTAATAATCTTCATTTTAAATACATTAATTTAATGAATACATTTCCTCAAATACTGGAAAATAATCATTCCATTTTGGAGAATTAAAAGAAGAATTATGCCATAAAAAGACAAAATTCCCTTGGTATTTTTTTACTTCATTTTTTAATTCTTGAACAACTTTAATCGCATCTTGAGGATTTAATTTTTCGTATTGCATTAGTGTAACTTCCATTGCAATTAAAGGTCTTTCTAATAAAGAAAGAGGCTTTCTATCTACTAGATCGTATACAGGAAAATCATAACAAACGCCACATCGAAAACCAGCTTTATCTGCATATCCCATCGAGCTATCAATCTCTAATTTAGCATTAGACCAAATTCGCCATGTTTGAGGTACTTGAAATCTCAAATAATGCTGTCTTCCTTGTATTACTGGAAATCCAACTTTACTTCGTAATCCATCTATTTCTGCATTAAACAATTGAATATTATTACTTGTATTATAAGATGGATGAAACCCGAAAATGTGTCCTGCTCTTTTAATTTTATAAATAAGATTCTGAATTTTGGGGAGTTCAATATTATACCCATCATCAAATTTTGACTTTGATGCATTCATGAAATTAAACTCTGCTTTAGCACCTATTTTTTCAGCATTTTCTAAAAGCAAATCATATGTATCAAAAGGGTCGGTATCATTTACAATTGCAGAAAAACTTGATTTCCAATCATCGGTTTTAAATGTAAGAATAGACTTGAAGAAACCCGAAATTTTATTTCTTATTGTATAGTATTTATAAGGATGATCAACATCATGAGTTGGTATAATTTCAAAATTTCTATTCTTTCGATTTCCCTTAAATCCCAATTCTAAGAGACATGCCCAAATAATCTCAACATATTCATTTACAATTGGCCTTCTAATATATTGTGCAGTTGCAGAAGAAGAACATGAAGCCCTATGATGATCATCCTTTTGTTCAGAAATAAATTCTTCCCATCTAGAAAGCATAAAAAATGTACCAGCTATAAAATCAGAGTGAATAGTAATATTATTTTTAGTGCCTTCGATTTTATCAATACCATATAAAGAAACATAATTTTTAGAAACAGATCCTACTTTCAAATTGGCATGCACAGGCTTAGGAAGATCTTCAGTTGAATATCGTATTGGTCCAGTTCCACTTTTAAAAAATGAATTTTTAATAACCAATGAGTTTTCATTGAATTTTACAACTGTATCTTTATTCTCGTTATTAATAGTACAAGTATAATGTAGGCCTAAAAAAGTCTTAAATATACAGTTAACGGTATATTCAAACTCGTTGGAACAGAAATTGGGTATGCTAATACTGAGGTTAAGCATCTAATTTAGCGAATACATAATCATGTTCAACAATAGAAGTTTCGTATCCTTTAGCAATCAAATGGTCTTGTATTTCCTTAGCAGCATCTACACCTTTTGTATCATATCTAGCTGCAATAGCTAAGTTTCTTGGATTAAACGTATTTAAACCTTTCAGTGCATTAATCTCAGCACCATTTAATTGCACGATCATAAAATCACGAGGAAATACTCCAATTTCATTGAATATACTATCTAAAGGTTTTGCTTTTATACTATAAGACGCATCACTTTCTTTGTAATTCAATTCAACACTTGACGATTGCCCATCATTGTCGCGCATATTAAATGTCAATTCAGATTCAGAATCCCAAACACCGTAATTAACACATTTTACATGAGAGCAATTATTAGATTTCATGTTCTTTTCCAGTAATCTAAAATTATCCCGATTAGGTTCAATGCAAATAACCTGACCAGATTCAGTAACTTGCTGGGCTAATTTTAAAGAACAAAAGCCTTGAAAAGCACCCATTTCTGCCACATGGTCGCCAACCTTAACTGTGTATTGCATTTGCTTTTTTGGCCCTTTATATTTAAGTCCTCCTTCCACATATCGAATAACAATATCCATAGCAACCTGTAATGCATCAAGTGATAAAACACTTCTTGTAGTAGAATTCAAGAACTTATATAATAATCTATCTCTTTTAAATTTTTGTTGAGATCCATAAAAAATGGTCCCATTTTCGAGTTTTACATATGGATCACCTTCAGGATCAATTCCACTTTCTGCAATATGTAACTGTTCAATTTTCTTTACAATTCCATATCGGACGTATAAATTAATAACTTTTTTGAACATTTAATTTAAATATAAAGGAAGGGCTTTAATCATCCATGAATCTCCCCATCTAAAATAATAACTTTCGTCGATAGTACTTGACTCTGAAATTTTCCTAAACCCAAAATGTTTCTTAGAACTTAAATAGAATTTTTTCAAAGTAAAATCTAATATACTATTTGCAAGCAAACAATATTCTTTAATCTCTGTATTAGAAAAAGTTATTAGAGCTTGTGCACAACTCTGAATATCAACGGGATAAATTTTATTATTATCAAATTTAGGTATACAACCTTCAAATAAATTATGATAATAATAGTTTAATCCTTTTAAATAAGCGGAATCAATTTTCAATTCAGGTAAGTCATCCTTTAATGTTTCTAAACTTTCTAAAACAAATCCAGTGTGTATATTATCAATTTTAAAAGAAAGCTTATTCGGAGGTGCCCAATAGTAAAATGAACCATCAGTATTTTGATGATTTAAAGTAAATAATGTAGCATTTTTAGCAAATTCTATTATTTCTGAATTATTGAGTAAATTCCCAGATCTAGCTAACATTGAACTTGCTAGAACATTGGAATTATGAATATGATAATTATCAACAGTTGTATAGCTTAAACAAAATGTCCCATCGTCCTGCCTTGTATAATTAAACTCATATTTAAAACAATTAAAAATATTAAGCAATGCATCTAAATATTTATCAGACTTAGTCGAATTATATAAATCAATAAATGCCCAACCAACTTGAGATGTTACCGTAGCTCTAGCTGTATTAGCAGGAAATACTTTTCGAGAATACCACAAAAATGGTTGTCCCCATCCTAAGTTATTACCTTCTCCTGAATTATTATCTAATAGCCAATCGCCTAATGAAACTGCTTTCTGCAAATAAATGTCCTTATTGGAATAATTATAATAGGAAATTAGTCCACGGATTGTCATTGCAATCCCTTGAGGGTACTTAAAATATTTTTCTTTAACAAAATATCTGACTTGATTCGGAAAATTTTTAATTAATATATCGTATGGTTTCATGACGATATTCTTAACTTTTAAATTCTTAATAGTTGAGCCAAAGCGTGCAAATTGTGTTCTTTGCAAATCACTTACATCAAAACTAGAATAAGAATTATTTTCTGCAGTTTCTAAAATATTATGGAAAACATTAGAGATATTCATAATGTATTTAAATAATGTAAAATTCGATTAGCAATTATTGTATGACCAGCTAAATTATAATGAACACCATCAGGATAATGCGATGAAGAATTAAGGTCTGAAACATTGATATGATTCAACTTAAACTCCAAAGCAATATTTTCTATTATACTATTATATATTCTATACCTCTTTTGCGTATTAGGTAATTTATTGTCCATTAATTTATTACCAGAATTAATTCCTAATAAAATAATGTTAGCATTTGTTTCTTTAATTATTTCAGAAATTAATTTCCGGAAATAACTTTTAAATTTCTTTTTCCTCACCCAAGGAGTATGAAATCTTAAGTGCACAAAAATATTACTATATCTTTTGATAAAATAGAGATACAAAGTATTAAGAAATTTAAACAATCTAGATTTTTTACGAAAAAAAAGAATATCCGACATCCATAAAGGTATATCTCTTAAAGGTGCATCTACACAACCTAAATTTATAATAAATACATCTGGAAATTCACGGATATATACATCTTTATTCCGGAAAGCCTCTGTCACTAACAATCTAGACATACCAAAATTCTTAACCTCTATCTTCTCACCATTATCCAGCTTTGAGTTTTCAAGAATTGTACCATACACAAGAGACGAAGTTGGTTCTTTAGGTCTAACTCTCAGCGCAACTGAATTACCTATAATCACACACTTCATCTAGATGGATACCATTTATTCATAGACTCATTACAGTGGGCACGAAATAATCCTTGCATTTCAGAGGTCCAGTCACTTGTTTCTAACCTTGTATAACTAGCTTTATTCGTAACCTCAAAATTAAAATCACTTTCTATCTCTAGAAACTCAGACAATTTAGACTTTTGTGAACTAATATCCTCTAGTTTCATCGTTAGTTTTTGGTTATCAGGGACATTCTTTAGATCGTTTTCAATCTTTATGTTCCAATAATTCCAGTACCAACAGCATCGTTCAAACGCTGACATATTTTTCCATTTGTCCTCTGTAAAAAGACCAAGTTTAAATCCATTCAATCGATTAAAAGCATGCATCTGAGATGGAACAGCCTTCGAATCAATAAATTCATTTCTATTAGGTTTATAACCATATTCTGAGTTACGAAACCATCCTCGTGGATAAGCACTATTTACAAAGTCTCTCCCGTCACGTAGAACCCATAAAAACTTAGCATTAGGAAAAAGTGTATGTAATTGTGGAATAATTGCTCCAAATTTTTGATCAGATTGCCCAATTAATCGATAAGGCTGAGAATCAATAGATTGATAAAGAAAACGCAATTTATTTATTAATTCTTCTTCACCATATTCTCCATATAAAAAATCAGACGTCCAAAAACTAACATGAGGAAATGGATCATGAAGACACATTACATCGGATTGTGCATTTAATACTGAAGAAACAGCGTTTGTTCCACTCCGACCAGTCCCTAAGATAAATACCATAGAGGCCTTCTGAGTGTAAAGATTTGATTTATTGAAATCTTGACCAATAAAACTATTTGGTTCAATACTCGTGTTTTTATCAATCTTATTATTTGGGGCGATAATTATAGGCCCGAAGGAATCACTAGTTTTAGTGAATAGATCTACGTTGCTTTCCATTTCAACATTACTTCCAAGAATAATTCCACCATCACAATCAATAACATTATTGCCTTTTAAAACAATATTGTTATTAAGAAATAAACGTTTTGGTTCCTTCACGTAAACAGGTCCATGTATTGACAAATCATCAACTTTAATTTGAATCTTACTAAAATATTTACGATTCAAAATACTTTTCACAAATCCAGGAAAAAGCCAGAATAAAATCTTTCCAACAAAAAAGAACAATCTATTTCCTAATGATAATTGCATCTAAATTAAATAATTTGTCTATGCCATATCTAATAGCATAAAAAATAATAAACGCTATTGCCACGATTAAAACAATCTCCATCATAATTTTAGCAGCAGGAAGATTTGTAGCTTTGTAAACCAGAAATAAAGTGTATAAATATCCTATCATACTACCAATTGTAAAAAATAACACAGCTTTGTAAAAACTCTGATAGTAGAAACCTAAATATAATCCAGCTGTTCTCAAAACTCCAAGAACGGAACTAGCATACAAAGAATATTGCTCTTTACCAACCGAACGGAAAACAACTGCTAATGGACCAGATACTAATTTTATAATAAAATAAAGAGATAATATGGAAGCAGTGGTTCCTGCAAGCAACCATTCCTTACCAAAGAACAAATAAAACAAATAATCACCAAAAGCAAAGACGAACCCAAAAACTAATGCGCCTAATAAAGTCATTTTGCGATTGAGATTTCGAGTAAATGATGTTAATAATTCAGGATTAGTATTATTTAATTCGTTACTCTTTTGTAAAAATACTGAAGAAAGAGAAAGTCCTAAAACATTTAAAGGGATACTCAAAATATTATGAGCTAACACATATGCACCTGCAATTGCAGCTTCAAAATATACACCTAACAATAAAATAGGTAAATCTGAAGTATATTTATTAATAATGTTTCCAGGTAAAAGATTTAATGGATATTTCCTATATTCTTTAGCAGTAGAAAACAAAGTAGAATTACTAGACCTAAAAGAAAAAAACAAATCTTTTTTCATCTTTTTCAATCCCAGAGTAACAACTTGAATACCGATAGAAATAAAATGCGTTATTAAAAGACCAAACCCACTTGCCGAAAAACTTATGGCATAACCAATATTCAAAATCTTTAATGAAGAACCTGCCACCACATTGGAAAAAGCATTCTCTTTAAATAGTTTCTTCCTTACATTAATATTTAAAAATATAGTTTTCAACGAAACTAATACGACACCAATGGGAATTAAAAAAAGATATTCTTCAACGTTATATAGTTTGAATATAAACAAAAAAGAATCCTTGAAAAGCAAAATCCAAATAGAAATAACTAAAAAGGAAGCTCCCGTTAATATGAAACAAAGCTTCAATAAAGAATGAAACTGAGATCGAAATTTAGGAATGACTAGTCCAGTAGGATATAAAAAAGTAGCTACAAGGCCTAAAGTAGTAATTACAGAAAACAGAAGTCCATAATTACCGAAATCTTCATCAGAATACAATCTTGTAATTATAGGATATAAAATAATTGAAATTCCTATATTGATCAAAGCGCCACTAGACATGATCAATGTATTTCTTTTAAATGAACCCTTAGTTCCTGTTAATTTCAGAAATCTACTATAAAGCTTCATAAAAATTTAAAAACTTTTCTTCATATCTATCCGCACTATAAAAATTCAATATTGCATTGTACCCATTAACACCCTTTTCTTTTGTTAGGCGAACATTATTAAAATAAGCAGCCATTGCGTTTCTTAATTCCATATCACTATTAAAAACTTCTCCACAATCATGTCTTTTAATAAGATTTGCCATTGGTCTCGCATTGGATACGATTACAGGTAATTTTCCATATAAGTATTGAAATATTTTATTAGCGATTCCTGATTCAATTTGTGGATTTACATAAAATGGTGCTACAGCAAATGAACATTCCTTCATTACTGATGATAGTTGTTCAATATTAATCCAATTAATATATTGAATATTATTTTGATCATGAATCAATTCATGAAATTCTTTTTGATAAGCTTTATTTACTGGTCCAATTATCATAAAGTGAATATCATCTATAGATTTTTGAACTTCAATGAAAGCCATTATGCATTCAGTCAATCCTCTAGACTTTGCTACTCCACCGAAGTACAACATGGTGTTTTTATTAATCTTAAAATCTATTGGTTGAGTTTGATTCAATTTGGAATAATCAGGATAATTAGGAAATTCAAGAAACTTTTTTCCACTTAGGTCAATATATTTTTCTTTGAGGGAATTTCCAAAAGTTTTATCTAGTACGATAATTCCATCAGTCTCTTTCAAAATAGATCTTTCCTTTTTTTTCCATAATCCAGGTCTAACCAAATATTTCTTCACCGGATGGTTTGCATATTGATAGTTATAAATTGCGTATGGATAATTTTCATGAAGATCTAGAATCAATTTAAACTTAGATCGAATTGTTTTAATAGCTTTCTTTACTGGTGGAAGCATATATAAATCATGAACATGAATAAACTCAGCTTCAAATTCTTTGAGTACTTTTTTTATATGTCTTGACCAGATAAATGTAATTAACGGAATAGTATTAACAAATGCTTGAACCTTATTCTTTAAAATCAACCCATTTTTAATACGGATTATATTTGAATCTCTTTCATAGGATTTTCCAAAATCATAACATAAGATTCTAAAATCTATATTGTTTTTCTTATAAATATCAATTTCTTTTTGTACTCGACCATCGTTTACAAAATCATTATCTAGGATTACTAATACTTTTTTCAATCTTTAGAAAATGGATGCTTTACAATGGGCTTATTACAAAATGGATGATACTCTCCTTTGAGTCCAATAGCCTCTTGATGACGAATGCCATAAACTAATTCGATTGCTTTTCTTGATGCTTCAATAGGATATCCTTTTCCATTTATAATGTCACGATAGCTATCGGTATGTAGTTCTGTGAAACCTCCACTAAATTCTATTTCTTCTCCATCGATGGTCATTGATCTATATGTTCTCAACCCTTTTTCCTTTATACCCTCAGGTAATGTATCATAGTTAATACTTAAAAACCATCTTACCCTAGCTTTTTCAAATTCTAAATAACCAGCTGCTCTATCATGAGTATGAACATGAACAATATTCTCTTTTACATCTCCAAAAATCCAACCTAACATATCAAAAAAATGTACCCCAATATTTGTAGCTATACCTCCTGACTTATTGACATTCCCTTTCCAGCTCGTGTAATACCATGTTCCTCTTGAAGTTTGGTAAGTAAGATCAAAGTCATAGACTTTATCTTTTGGTCCATTTTCCACGCGTGTTTTTAAATCAATAATACTTTTATGAAGTCTTAATTGAAGAATATTGTAAATTGAATTACCTGTTTCCTTCTCAATTTCTTGTAATGCATCTATATTCCATGGATTCAAAACAATAGGTTTTTCACAAATCACATCGCATCCATATCTAAGACCAAATCTTATGTGAGCATCATGTAAATAATTTGGACTACAAATACTTAAATAATCAATAGACCGATTATTTCTTTTAATTTTTTCTAAATGGCGATCAAATCGCTCAAATTCAGTAAAAAAGGCAGCATTTGGAAAATAACTATCAATAATTCCTACTGAGTCATTTTTATCCATTGCAGCAATAAGATCATTTTGAGTATCTTTAATTGCCTTCATATGCCTAGGAGCGATATATCCAGCAGCTCCTATTAATCCAAATCTTTTCATGAATTAAGTTTTTTCAGAATCAAATTACATATCTGGTTGGAGGTTGTGCCATCACCATAAAGTAATTTATTAAAGGTTATATTGGGGTTTTGAAGTACATTTTTCAAATTTGTTAAATCATCAAAAACCAAGGTATTCGCATTTGAATCTAATGTCTCTACCCACTCTGTTTCAGTCCTAATAGTTATGCATGGTTTCTCCAACCAATAAGCTTCTTTTTGCATGCCGCCACTATCAGTAATCAAAGCATCAGCATGAAACAAGTAGGAAAGATTCTCTTTATATGATTGTGGATTGATTATTCTAATATTATTAAAGGAGTCAATAGAAATATTAAACTTTGACAAATTTCTCTTTGTGCGAGGATGCATAGGAAAAACGATCGGCTTATCGAGCTTATTTAAATTTTCTAAAACATAAACTAATCGATCTTTTTCATCGACGTTATAAGGTCGATGTAAAGTCACATAATAATAGGAATCAATTTCATTGTTATCCAAAAACAAGTTCTCATTTTTAAATAATAGAAGAATATCTTTCATAATATCTCCAACAATGTATACATTTTCTTCGATTCCTTCTTTTTTAAGATTTCCAACAGCTTCTTTACTAGGAACCAAAAGCAAAGAAGAAATATGATCTGTTAAAACTCTATTTATTTCTTCTGGCATTCTCTTGTTATAAGAACGTAGACCAGCCTCAATATGAAAAACTGGAATGTGTAATTTAGATCCAACAAGACTTCCTGCGAGGGTAGAATTTGTGTCTCCATATACAACTATTCCATCAGGTTGTTCATCTTGAACGATCTGCTCAATTTCAACCATCATTTTACCAGTTTGAACTCCGTGACTTCCACCCCCTAGAGAAAGCATAAAATCAGGTTGTCTCATTCCTAACTGATCAAAAAATACTGCACTCATATTTTCATCATAATGTTGTCCAGTATGAATTGTTTTTAATGCAAAATACTTTATTGCTTCTTTCTCAAAAGGATAATGTTTAATGAATTGTGGTCTAGCACCAATAATTGCAATTAATTTTTTCAAGCAACTAATTTTTTACACAAATCATAAAACTTAATGGCTAAGTTTTTTCTACTATACTCTAAAGGATCATTAAAGTTAGTACAATCATTAGATAAGAGCTTTTGAATAATAATTTTACACTTATTGACGTCTTTATACTCAATATAATATGCTTGAGGAAAGTCACTTAATAACCTTTTCACGTCCCCTTCTTTGGGTCCAATGCATAAAATTGGTCTTTTAGCTCCTAGATATTCAAAAGATTTTCCAGTAAGAATCCCTTTGGAATTTGGAGAATCATTAATTACCAATAGTAAAATCTTAGATTTAATCATGAATTGAATAGCCTCATCATGAGAAACAAAGCCTTTTACATTAATCAAATCAACAATATTATTTTGCTCAATTGATTTATGAATAGATTGGTCAACATTTCCAATTAAATCTATTTTTAATCCATCCACTAATGACCCTTCATCTTTCAATTCTTTTAATGCTTTCCATAAAACTAATGGATTTCGATCTTTATTTAATGATCCAATGTGAGAAATATTCAACGATAATCCATTACTTGACTTATCTTCAAAATCAGCATGGTCAAAACCATTAGTAATAATCTCTATATCGTTTCTATTGCTAATTTCTTGAAATTCATCCTTCATAGTCCAGCCAATTACAACAATTTTATCAGCATTTCTGAGAACTTTTTTTTCAAGCCTATGATGTTTATTGTCTGCCCATTTTGTCAACTTTAACTGATTGTAAAAATCAATATTTGTCCAAGGGTCTCGAAAATCAGCAATCCATTTTAAAGTAGGATTTTTCTTTTTTAACCCATTTGCAATCAAATGCATGGAATGAGGAGGGCCTGTTGAAATAACAATATCGATTGAATGTTTCTTTACCTCTTTTATTAAAAATTTAATAGAAGGTTTTATCCACAAAAATCTCGCATCCGGAATAAAGAAATTACTCCTTATCCAAACTGCTAAGTCATTTTTCCAAGATTTTTTATCGTTGATAAATCCAGAATAAATTTTCTCATCTTTTTTCTTACCAGTAAACTTTTTATAAAAAGAATAGGGTTCTGTTATAGGTCTTTTTATAATCTTTATTCTCTTATCTATACTAGAATTCAAAGATTCATCATATGCAGGATATTCTGGGTTTTCAGGTGTATACACAAATAGATTCATTTTCTCATAAGGAAAATATTTTGACATCTTCAACCATCTATGCACACCTCCTCCTCCAGAAGGAGGCCAATAATAAGAAATAAGTAAAATGTTTATCAATTAAAAAATTGTAAGACTTTTTCAGAAATATAATTCAATTGTTTTTCATCCATCTCTGTATGAATAGGAAGTGATAATACTTCTTGGCATAATTTTTCAGTTATTGGCAATGTTTCTTTGGATGTAAATGCTTTTTGATTGTATAATGGAATAGGATAATAAATCATTGATGGAATACCATTTTTATTTAGATAATCCTTTAATTCATTTCTTTTTCCATTTTTAATCTTCAATGTGTATTGATGAAAAACATGAGTAGAATGATTTGCCCTTAAGGGAGTTTCTATTTGTTCTACATTTACAAATGCTCTATCGTAAAAATTAGCAACTTCAATTCGTGCTTTTGCATAAGAATCTAAATACTTAAGTTTAACATCTAAAATAGCTGCTTGTATTGAATCTAACCTACTATTACAGCCAATAATATCATGCACATATTTTTTAGATTGTCCATGATTGGCAACCATTCTAATTTTTTCTCCTAACTCAGCATCATTTGTATAACAAGCTCCACCATCACCATATGCACCCAGATTTTTGGAAGGATAGAATGATGTAGTACCTATATCACCTACTAAGCCTGCTTTAATTCGTGAGCCATTTTTATAAATAAAATCTGCGCCTATTGCTTGGGCATTATCTTCAATTACATATAAATTGTGAGCTTTTGAAAATTCAACAATTCTTTCTAAATCTGCACATTGTCCATAAAGGTTTACAGGAACAATTGCTTTAGTTTTTGAAGTAATTTTATCTTTAATATTGTCCAGTGAAAGATTAAAAGTATGTTCATCTACATCAACCATTACAGGTGTTAAATTCAATAGTGCAATCACTTCAGCTGTTGCGACATATGTGAAAGCAGGAACAATTACTTCATCACCAGGTTTTAATCCCAACGCCATCATAGCTATTTGAAGAGCATCAGTTCCATTTGCACATGGAATTACAGTATTAGCTTTCAGATAAGCTTCGAAATTTATTTTAAATCTTTTAACAGCTGGTCCATTTATAAATGCTGTATCATTAATAACATCTTGAATGCCTTTATCAATCTCTTCTTTTATTTGAAGGTATTGATTTTTAACATCTACCATTTGTATTTTCATACTGCCCTTTTTGGCGAAAGCCAATTTTAATTAAAAATAACCCAATTTTTTACGATCCTCCATACTGGTCTCACTTCTTTTATCATCAGCTCTTCCACCCCTTTCAGTCATTCTTGTTGTCGCTATTTCTTTTATGATATCTTCTACTGTTTCAGCGTCCGATTTCCATACTCCAGTACAGGTCATATCTCCAATCGTTCGGCATCTTACTTTTTCAGTAAAAACTTCTTCTCCATCTTTTTTTGGTATGTAATCACAATCAGCAAGTAAGATTCCATCTCTATCTATAACACTTCTTTCGTGCGCAAAATATAAGCTAGGAAGATCAACCTTTTCTTGGGCTAAGTACTGCCATACATCTAATTCTGTCCAATTTGAGATAGGAAAAATTCTAAAATGCTCTCCCATATTCTTTTTCCCATTAAATAGATTCCATAATTCAGGTCTTTGATTTTTTGGATCCCATTGACCGAATTCATCACGATGTGAAAAGAATCTTTCTTTAGCTCTTGCCTTTTCTTCATCACGTCTTGCTCCGCCTAAAGCAGCATCATATTTTCCTTTTTCTAATGCTTCTAGTAAGGCTGTAGTCTGTAAACCATTTCTACTTGCATTTATTCCTTTTTCCTCTTGAACTAACCCCTGATCAATTGCCTCTTGAACAGAACCTACAATCAATTTCGCACCAAATTTTTCAACTAAACTATCTCTATATTCAATAGTTTCAGGAAAATTATGTCCTGTATCAATATGTAAAAGTGGAAAAGGAATCTTAGCTGGGTAAAAAGCTTTGTACGCTAAATAAACCATTAAGATAGAATCTTTCCCCCCTGAAAACATAAGAACAGGATTTTCAAATTGCGCAGCAACCTCTCTCATTATGTAGATTGATTCTGCTTCTAACTCTTCTAAGTGAGTGATAGAGTATTCCATTATAAACGCCAGTATTTTAATTTACCTTCCATTTCAGAAGGTGTATAAATTGATTTTATATCTATTAGTATGCCATTCGGCTTCATTAACCTGTTGAAATCATCAGCAGTTAATGTTGTATATTCTTTGTGCGCAACTGCTACAATAATTGCATCGTAATCTGAAGAAATGTTTTCCGTTAAAGAAAGCTTGTATTCATGAGCAACTTCATTAGCAGATGCTTGATTATCGGTAACATGAACGACCATAGAATAATCCATTAGAGAATGTATGAGATCTACAACTTTTGAATTTCGAATATCTGCAACATTTTCTTTAAATGTAATGCCTTTTACAAGCACTTTGCATTCACCTGGATTCTTTCCTTGTTCGATTAATGTTTGTGCTAATTTCTTTGCAATAAAATCAGGCATTCCATCATTTATTCTTCTTCCTGCAGCAATAACTTGTGGATCAATACCAAGTCCTTTGGCTTTATGCATTAGATAATACGGATCGACACCTATACAATGTCCACCAACAAGACCTGGATGAAATTTCAAAAAATTCCATTTTGTACCAGCAGCTTTTAACACCTCTTGCGTATCAATACCCATTTTATCAAAAATGATGGATAATTCATTCATCAAAGAAATATTCAAATCCCTCTGGGTATTTTCTATCACCTTTGCTGCTTCAGCAACTTTTATTGAACTTGCTTTGTGAATTCCCGCTTCTATAATATGATCATAAACAAGTGCAATCTCCTCCAATGATTCTTTGCTGTCTCCTGAAACAATTTTCATGATTTTAGTAAGCGTTCTAACTTTGTCTCCTGGAACAATTCTTTCAGGGCTATATCCAACATGAAAATCTTCTCCTCTTGTTAAACCGGATAATTCCTCAATTACTGGAATACAATCATCTTCTGTACATCCTGGATAAACAGTAGACTCAAAAACAACGTAATCTCCTTTTTTTATGACGGAGCCTACAGTCTTGGATGCACCTAATAGAGGTTTTAAATTAGGAACTTTATTTTCATCAATATCGGTAGGAACTGCAACTATATAAAAGTTTGCTTCTTTTAGTACGTTGAGGTCTGCAGTAAATGTGATGTTTTTATTATCAAACGCACTGTCATCCAATTCTTTTGATGGATCCACACCACTTTTCATCATCTCGATTCTTTCTTCGTTGATATCAAATCCAATGACTTCAAAATCTTTTGCAAATTCTAAAGCAATAGGAAGTCCTACATATCCTAAGCCTATTAATGCAATTTTTTTCTCTTTATTGACAAGTTCTTTATAAATACCCATTATAACTTATTCGTTTACTATACATTCTTATCAAAAATCTTTCCAAAGGTAAAATCAGTATAAAACAAACTAACTTTTTAAAACCTTGCTTACCATATTACCCACCAACTGATACATTTGTCCACTTTCTTCGCATTTCGCCATACCGTCAACAAAATGTAATCTGTTACCATATTCACTCACCCAACCTAATTGATAAGCAGGATTCCCTACCATTAAAGCATATGGTTTTACTTCTTTCGTTACTACTGCTCCAGCTCCAATAAAGGAATATTTCCCCAGATTATTTCCACAAACAATTGTTGCGTTCGCTCCTATAGAACAACCTTTTCCCACTTTTGTATATGCATATTCATTTCTTCTATTTACCGCACTTCTAGGATTGATAACATTTGTAAATACCATGGAAGGTCCCAAAAAAACATCATCTTCACAAACTACACCTTTATAGATTGATACATTATTTTGAACTTTTACATTATTGCCTAAGGTGACATCATTGGCAATAAAAACATTTTGCCCTAGATTGCAATTTTCTCCTAAAACACATGTGCTCATTACATGAGAAAAATGCCAAATTTTAGTTCCTTTTCCTAGAATAGCTCCTTCATCAACCACAGCTGATGGATGTACAAAAACATCTTCATTCATTATGTTAATACTACTTTGGACATCATAAAATTTATTAACTGAGATGCAGATTCTTGAATAGATGATTCAGTTGAAATAGTAAGAGAAGGACGATCAGGTTTCTCAAAAGGAGAGTCAATTCCTGTAAATCCTTTTATTTCTCCTGCTCTTGCTTTTTTATAGAGACCTTTGACATCGCGTTTTTCACAAGCTTCTAAGGGTGTATTAATAAAAATCTCAAAGTAATCTTTTTCTCCTATAATTTCTTTTGCCATTTCGCGAATTGCTTTTGTAGGACTTACAAAAGTATTGATGCAGATAATTCCCTGCCTAATATTTAAGGCCGTTAACTCTGCAATTCTTCTTATATTTTCTTTTCGATCTTCTAAGCTAAAACTTAGATTATTACACAAACCTGATCGTACATTATCACCGTCTATTGTCTGAATAAAAAATCCTTTATTAAACAACACCCTTTCTACATGTTTTGCTATCGTTGTTTTTCCTGAACCAGATAAACCTGTTAACCAAAAAACACATGCTTTTTGGTTCAAAAATTGTTCCTTTTCTGCTCTAGATATTAATTGATCGTATACTGGATAAATGTTTTCCATTACTGTATTAACTTTCGACCTATACTGGAATAATAAAAGCCTTGTTCCTTCATCAACTCAAGATCAAATAAATTGCGACCATCAAAAATTACTTTATTGTTCATTTTTTCCTTCAGTTGATTAAAATCAGGTGTTCTAAATACTTGCCACTCAGTCATTATTAATAATGCATCTCCATTTTCTGCAGCTTCATACATATTATGTGCATATGTTAATCGATCTCCATAAATTGATTTTACATTCTCCATTGCTTCAGGATCAAAAACAGTAACATCACATTTATGTTCTAGCAACTTATCTATTATATATAAAGCAGGTGCTTCTCTTATATCGTCTGTATTTGGTTTAAATGCAAGCCCCCAAACTGCAATCTTTTTGCCATCAAGATCATCTCCGAAATGACTCACAAGTTTATCGTAAAGAATAACTTTCTGTCTGTTATTTACATTCAATACAGATTTCAAAATTTTAAAATCATATACATTTTCATCAGCAATGAATTCAAGCGCTTGAACATCCTTAGGAAAACAAGATCCTCCAAATCCAATCCCAGGAAATAAAAATCGTTTACCTATTCTAGAATCACTTCCCATCCCTTTACGAACCATATCAACATCAGCACCTAATTTCTCACACAGATTAGCTATTTCATTCATAAAACTAATCCGTGTTGCGAGATAAGAGTTCGAAGCGTACTTTGTTAATTCACTTGAACGGACATCCATGAAATAAATAGGATTTCCTTGTCTTACAAATGGATCATAAAGGCGTTTCATCAATTTTTTTGCCTTGGCACTTGAAGTCCCTACGACTACTCGATCTGGTTTCATAAAATCATTTACTGCAACTCCTTCTCTCAAGAATTCGGGATTACTAACTACATCAAATAAAGAAGGATCAAGATTCTTTTCAAGAATCCGATGAACTTTATCAGCAGTGCCTACGGGTACTGTACTTTTATTGACAATGACTTTATAACTATCTATTAACTTTGACAATTTTTCTGATACATCAAGAACATATTGTAAATCAGCTTGACCATCCTTACCTGGTGGTGTTGGTAATGCTAAAAATATAATATCAGCATTCTGTATACCATATTCTAGAGATGTAGTAAAATTCAGCCTACCTTGTTCCAAATTCCGGTGAAATAAAGTCTCTAAACCAGGTTCATAAATTACGATTTCACCAGAAGAAAGTCTTGAAACTTTCTTCTCATCAACATCTACACAAATTACGTTATTACCAGTTTCTGAAAAACAAGTTCCACTAACTAATCCAACATATCCAGTACCAATTACACAAATATTCATAATGATATAAGGCTCCGCCCATTTAGTGTCGCGGAAAGACCTCTATTAAAAATTTGATTTACAACGTTTTATACCTTTTTTGGGCTCGAGCCCAAAAAATATTATGCTAAAGAATGTACCTTCTGTAACATGTCTTCAGACACATTCAATTCAAGTGTATAGCCTAAACTATCCAATGCTACTTGAACATATTTCTTACTTTTTCTTTTCACCACAGTTCCTTTAATTCCTGTCAAATTACCTGAAATTATTTCTACTCTTTGACCTTTTTCTAGCGGACCATTATGGACATTCTCTAAAATCTCCTCTCCAACTACCCACTTCATAATGTCAATTTCTTCTTGAGGAATAGAAATTAAAGTACCACGTATCTTTAAAAATGAGATGACATTCTCTGTTTGGAGAACTTTTACGTATTCCTCTTTTGTGATATATACAAAAACATAACAGGAGATCAAAGGCAATTGCACTTCGCGCTTTTTACTTTTATATACTCTTGTAAAATTCAATAAGGGAACATAATTTGTAATACCCTTCTTTGTTAATTTATCGGTAACATACTTTTCTGCTCTATACCTCGTGTATACAGCAAACCATTTTTTCTCAGATGCACATATGTGGTCTTTCCTCTCCTTAAGCTTCATTTGACTCGTCTTTTTTTGACCATAAAAGCAAAGCTTCTGGATATTGATCCAAAATTTCTTCTATATCCTTACAAGAATACGTAATGTATCTTATTTTTCTTGATAAATGCTCTTCTACTCGATCAATCAAGCGCACAAGATATTCTTTATCAATCTCTCCAAAAAATATTAAATCAATTATTTTATTGTCTATCCCTTTGCTTAAAGATCCTACCAGATAGACATGTTCAACTTCTCCTAATCGATTGATCACTTTCTCAATGATTTTATCAATTCCTATATACTTTCTGAGAATATTGTGGACTTCGTTAAAAAGTGGGTGATCGGTATTGGCTTTAAAGAATTTCTTATTCCCACTCGATTCTGTTTTAAGCATTCCTGCTTCTTCGAATCTATTAAGCTCTAATCTAATGGAGTTAGTAGAATCGCCAAACTCTTGTTCAAGACCTCGTAGATAACCTTCAGACTTAGAATTCAGAAAAAACTTTAAGAGTAACTTGACTCTTGTTTTAGAAGAAATTAGCGCTTCAAGCATAGATTGAGTAAAAATATTACTCAAATATAGTTTTATTCATTCATTTGTATGTCAAATATGATAAACTTTTAAAGGTTTTCAAAATACAGACAACATACATGATTGATATACATCATATTATATATCATAAAAAGATAATTACAGTATATGGCAATCCTATAAATTCTTACTTTTTACATTGGTTTTCATTATGTTAACATAGATTTACGAACTAAATCTTAACCTTTCTCAGTTATAATCGTCAGAAGGATAATTGAAGTATACAATTATGAAGAAAACAACTGTTAATTATTTAGTGCTTTTGATCACCTTTTTTATGTGTTCTTCTTTCAGCATGCCTACAATTGATCCTTGTGGCATTGAAAATGATTCTTTTCAAGAAGGGGAACATGTCGTTTATAAAATTTACTACAATTGGAACTTTGTTTGGCTAAGTGCCGGTGAGGTAGATTTTAAGTTACAAGAAACAGAAGATCATTACATTGTAGAAGCTACTGGAAAAACATATAAGTCGTATGAATATTTCTTTAAAGTAAACGACTTTTACAAAACTGTAATTGATAAAAAAACGATGTTACCTGTTGAATTTGAAAGGAATATAGAAGAAGGAGGATACAGATTTTATAACAAATTAGAATTTGATCAAAAAAATGGAGAGGTAATTTCGTACTCGGGTAAAACAAAAGACGAAGTAACAGCTACCATTCATCCTATCCAAAACTGTATGCATGATATGTTATCAACTGTATATTTCCTTAGAAACTTGAACTATCTTGAAGTAGAAGAAATGCAGAAATTTCCAGTTGAAATGTTTATTGACGATAAAGTTTATCCTATTGAAATTTCATATGAAGGAAAAGGGACTAAAGAAATAAAAGGTATGGGAGAAATTGATGCAGTAAGAATCTCTCCTCAAGTAGTTGCTGGAGTTGTATTTACTAATGAAGCCAAAATGGATATATGGGTATCAGATGATGAAAACAAAGTACCTTTAATTATAGAATCGCCTATAAGCGTAGGCAGTATTCAAGCTATTCTTAAATCGCATAGCGGATTAAAATATCCCTTGGGTAAAAAGTAATATGAAGTCTATTAAAAATGTTTTAATTTTCGTTTTGGCTATGGGCCTGTTTGCAAGTCTGGGATATCTTTATACGAGTAAGGTGCTTCTACCAAAAAGACATGTTGTTCAAGATTCTACAATTGTGCTTGAAAAGCTTGAGAAAGTTTTGAAATTGGTCACTTTGGAAGGTCAATACTCAGATTTAAGCAAGCATGAAGAATATTATGGATACAATATAAGTCCTTTACGTAAAAAAACATTAGTTCGAATAAACGCGACAGTAATGGTGGGGTATGATCTTGAAAAAATGGATCTTATTATAGATGAAACAAAAAGGATGATCTATCTGGAACATTTTCCTCAACCTGAAATCCTAAGTCTTGACGATGATGTAGAATATTACGATATAAGCGAAGGTTTATTTGTTTCCTTTAGCAAAGAAGATTATACCGCAATACAAAAAAAGGCAAAACAAGATATCGAACAGATTGCTTTAGAAAGTGGTTTACTAGAAAAAGCATATGAACAACAAGAAGATCTTATTAATATGCTACATCTTACCTTAAACAATATGGGATGGGAATTATCAATTAAAAATGAAGTGATCAAAGATTAATAAGATTCAAAGGCATAACTTTGTAATAAAAATATTGAAAAAAACACAAAACTTTAATTTCAAACAATTCTTAGAATACTTTCCTGAAGTAGATTTGCCTGTTACATTAACAGAGGATAGTTCACTTGATTTCAGTAGACTTAATACTCCATTTGCTGGTGAAATTATAGCTAATTATATCATTCCGATAGAAGCTGAGACTGATGAATTCACTGAATACTTACCTTGTTTCAAAATAAAAAATACAACTAACTTTCATGCAGTGGTTTATTGGAAAGCTGGATTATTAAATTACGAATACAAGATGGTCACTTTTTCAAAAAATGGAGAACTTATTGACGGAAAAGTAATTGCAGCAACTATTACAAATCAAGAAACAATTGTAAGAACTGTAAGTACCATAGATGAAGACTGGATTATTCACACTGTTGTAGGACAACAAGAAGTAGATACTACCTCATTAAATAAAAAAAGTAAGTCATACACCTTAGAATTGTTAGGTACAGGAGAAATTATATTTTCCTTAAATGAAGATAAAATATGAGTAGAAGAAGAAAGAAAGGCACACAAAGAAAAAAACTAAGGCCACAAGAATTGGAGCGAAAATTATTAAAACAATTTTTAATTAATCCAAAAAAAAGGTTTAATTCCAAACAACTAATTAAAAAACTTAAGCTCATAAACAACAGAGATTCTGTTGATTATGCTCTAGAAAAACTAGGAAAACAAAATAAACTTATTTCAATAAGTGAGGGTCGATATAAACTAAATAAAAGTTTTAAAGGTGATTTTATAGATGGCCTTGGGACTGGGGGAAGAAGTAAAAAGAAATTATTTACTGGCAAAGTTGATATGACAAGATCTGGTTCAGCTTATATCATCATTCCAGAAATCGAGGAAGACGTCTTTGTTTCAGCAAAAAATTTACGTGGTGCATTGGATGGTGACATTGTAAAGATTTTAGCAAGTTTAAAAAGTGGAAAACATAAAGCAGCTGGAAAAGTAGTGGAGATCATTGAAAGGAGTCAGGCAAAATTTATAGGCAAATTATATAAATTTCCGAATGAAGCATTTGTAGAAGTAAATCATAAAGGCATCATGTTTCAAGTTGATGTTCGATTACATGAAGTAGAAGAAATTGCTCAAGGAAATTCTGTTAAACTTGATATTAGTTCATGGGGTAAAAATGATACGAAACGTTTGTATCAAGGTAAAAATGTAATCGATCTTGGTTCAAGTGTAAATAACGATGTTGTTATGACAGAAATCCTATACAACAATGGTTTTGCGCAAGAATTTCCTAAAGAAATAGAAGAAGAAGCAAAGCGTTTGTCTATGGAAATCACAGAAGAAACACTTGCTGAAAGGAGAGATTTCAGAGATACCTTTACCATTACCATTGATCCCGAAACTGCAAAAGATTTTGATGATGCAATTTCTTTTAAAAAATTAGATAAAGGAGATTTCGAAATAGGTGTTCACATTGCAGACGTCACACATTACCTTAAAGAAGGAAGTGCGTTGGATGATGAAGCCTATGAAAGAGCAACATCAGTTTATCTTGTCGATCGTGTTGCGCCAATGCTTCCAGAAATGTTATCGAACGATCTATGCTCTTTAAATCCCAAAGAAGATAAATTTTGTTTTAGTGCAGTTTTTATTTTTTCTAAGGATTTTGCTATTAAAGATCGTTGGTTCGGAAGAACTATTATCCATAGTGATAGAAGGTTTACATATGAAGAAGCACAAGAACGAATTGTTACAGGAAAAGGTGATTTTGCAGATGAAATTCAATTTCTTGATAAAGTTTCCAAACATTTAAGATCAAAAAGATTCCATTCAGGTTCTATAGCTTTCCAAAGTGAAGAGTTAAGATTTAAATTGGACGAAGATGGAAAACCTATCGAAGTCTATGTAAAGGAGTCTTTCGATGCACATAAATTGATTGAAGATTTTATGTTGCTTGCAAATAAAGAAGTTGCCATTTTCATCAATAAAAAGGCAAAAGGAAAGGAAATCCCTTTTGTATATAGAATTCATGATGAACCAGATCCAGAAAAACTGGCCGATTTTGCTGCATTTGCCAAAGAAATGGGAATTCACATGAAACTTGATACTCCGCAACAAATTGCAGATTCATTCAATGATTTAGCTAAACAAGCAGAAGAAAATGATCCTTTGAAAATTCTAGAGCCACTTGCCATACGAACCATGGCTAAAGCTGAATATAGTAGCAACAACATAGGGCATTACGGTTTGGGATTCGAACATTATGCTCATTTTACTTCCCCTATTCGTAGATACGCTGATGTTCTCGTTCATAGAATTCTGGATGCTAACTTAAAAAACACTTACAGAACGGATAAAGATAAACTCGAAGCTAAATGCAAGCACATCTCTTTGCAAGAACGAAAAGCCGTTACAGCTGAGAGAGAATCAATAAAATACAAGCAAGTAGAATGGGCTAAAGAACATGTTGGTCAAGAATTTCACGCTTATATCAGCGGGATGATTGATCGAGGTCTTTTTGTAACACTTGAGAATTCTCTTGTTGAAGGAATGGTGGGATTCGATCAATTAAATGATCACTTTATATTGAACGGAAGGTTATCAGCAAAAGGAAAAAAATCAGGAACCGTGTATAAAATGGGTGATAAAGTACGCGTAAAAATCAGTTCTGCAGATTTAGAGAAAAGGCAAATTGAATTAGAATATATTGATTTAAATTAATCTGAAATCCTAAAATTCAGATGGTATAAAAAGAGCTTTCCCGTTTTGGAAAAGCTCTTTTTAAGTTTGGTCATTTTAATAACTCTAGATTGCTATACTAAAAATTCAAATCTAATTGTCAGCTGACTGATTTTCTTTTCCCCATGTCATTAAGTTGGGGCAAGAAGCAAACCTCTCATCAAGCTGTACATACTTTTTTGCTGCCTTTTCTTGAACCCATTTACCAAAGTATTCGTTCTTTTTATTTTCCTTGGCATAGAATTGAATTTTCGCATAATCTTGTTTAAGATTTGCTTTATGTGGACGAGTTCTCGATAATAATTTTATTATTCTAAATTGTGTTTCGCCCCTTGGAGTAGTATACTCTATAACTTCTGTTAATCCTTCGACATCTATACCTTCAATTGCAAAGTAAATATCAGGAGGTAAATCCGCTGTTTCGAAAAACGTAGTGCCATTAACTGGATTAGTTAAACGCCCATTATTATTAAAACTTTCTTCGTCTTTACTAGAATACTTTTTAATGGCTTTCTGAAAGCTGATGCTATCAACAAGTACTTCTTCTTTTATTGCTTCTAATTTCTCTTTCGTTTTCTGAATATCATCGAATGTTAATTCTGGTTTGAATAGAATATGCCTCGTATGTACCGTATTTCCTCTTCTATCCAATAACTGAACTATGTGATACCCGAAAGGAGATTCAAACGGCTCACTTATTTCATCCTTTTTTAATGTATATGCAATTGCATCGAATTCTGGCACAAATGTTCCTCTAGTTTGCCATCCTAAATCGCCCCCCAATCTTTTTGAACCTGGATCATCACTAAATTTTTTAGCCAAAGCCGCAAAGTCTCCATTATTTTCCATTAGTTCCTTGTAAACTGCCATAGATGATTCATATGCTTTTGACTTTTCAACTTCATTTACTTGAGGAACCAAAACGATTTCAGCCACTTCCACTTCAGCGTTAAAATAAGGCAAAGAATCAGTTGGAATATTTTCGAAAAAAGCTCTTGTTTCACTTGGCGTAATCGTAATGCCCTCGAATAATGACCCTCTCATTCTTTCTGCTAGAAGCATTTCTTTCATATTTATACGCATCCATTCTTTTACCTCTGGTACAGTCTGTCCATAATATTCTTCGAAAAATTCTGTGTCTCCATTCATTTGACGCAGAATGGATTCTATACGAAAATCAAGTTGTTGTTCAACTTCTGCATCCAAAACAACAATACTATCAAGCTTTGCTTGGTCAACCATTATTTTTTGAGCCATTAATCCTTCAAGAATTGAACAACGTTCTTCGTCACTTATACTTCCTGATGATTCTTGTAAGTATGAAAATTGTTTTTCCACATCACTTAACAAAATATATTCACTTCCTACTTGAGCAACTACTTTATCTACTAATTTTTGGGCTTTAAGCCCAAAAGTAATCGCACTTAAAAAAAGTACAATGAAGCTTATTTTATATATCCTTCTCATATTAATTTATGATTAACTTATTCTTATTTAATGCCGATTGATATAAATCATTACTATATTCTTCAATCAGCTTTACCTTTCGATTCTCAATAATGGCATTGATCAAATAGTCCTCCATATAAGATAACGGTGCCGTCTGATTTTTGTCTACAAAATCAAAGGTTCTTAAGAAAAAAATAAAGTTTTCATTTTCCATTATTTTGTTCAATCCCGATTTTATTTCCGATTCTTCTATTTTATCAAGCGGTATTTTTATACTTAAATCCAACCAATTATGCCACTTTGTTGAATCTAAATATTGCAACTCGATTTCTCCTGTCAAACTTTCATAAAAACGATCAAAATAACCGTTTTTAAAATAATTGTTGATGTCCAAAAATGCAGGATGTTCTTTAGATAGTACAACCAAATGATACTTGAAAATATCTCTTTTTAATTTATAACTACTTTTAAGTTCATCATACGCATTTCTTATTTCAATGCTATCAACATCCAGATTTAAATTGCTATTTAAAAATTTTTCTTTTTGCTTTTGAACAGCTAGCGTTTTCTTATAATTTTCAGTTAGGGCTTCAATTTCTTTCCTTTCTTCTTTCGTCAACTTAGTGCTCTGAATGATTAATTCATTACGTATCCATGAATCAACAAATTGTTTTGTATTAATAGAAGACGTATCTTGACCGAAATATGCATTGATATCTGATTGGAATAAGCTTGAATCATAGACCTGTGCTCGCAGTTGGTCTGGTTCAGAATTTATTGTACAAGAGGTCAAGCCATACATTGCACAAAAAAAGAAAAAGTAACTATTCAGTTTCTCAATCATCTATTTAACCATACTTTTTAATACGTCTTCGTTGATCTCTACTTTATATTGATTACGCAATTTACTAATCCATCTTTTTTCCAATTGATCTTGGTAATCTGCTTCAATATATCCTCTCGCCTCATCAAGCGTTTTTTGTGCAGACGGTATAATCTCAACAATCTTTTTAAATGTAATTATTGATTTCTTCTCATTTATTTCAGGAACAGAAATTGACTTTTTTGAAAATTTAATGCCTGAAACTTCTCTGCTTCCTCTTTCATATACTTGCTCTTCGACTGAAAAGATATCCCCAAATTTATCTTTCAGCCACTCCGGTGATTTTCTTTTAGCTTTCTTCATAAATTTTGCGGCCAATTTCTCATCCGTCGTATTCAATGTAAACGTTTGCGTTTTTGCACGTTCTTTCCAAGTATAGCGACCTGCGTTTTCAGTGTAAAACTTTTGCAATCCAACAGAGTCCTGAGATGCTTTATCCCACACATTCATTTTAGTTACCTCGAATAACATAATTCCCTCTTCGTATTCGCGCATAATGGCTTTAAATTCAGGATACTTATAAACGAGTTGCTTTTCTTCATATTCTATAGCTTTCTCTTCTACAAAATCTCTATATAATTTATTTACACCATCTTCTAAACTCAGCTCATCCATTCTTAATCGAGCTCTGGTATTGGCTCTTGCATACTCCATAAAATCTGCTAAACTGTACGAAGTATTTCCGAAAGATAACAGATCGTCATCAAATGTTTCTTCTGGTTTCCACTTATATGAGAAGAAAGATTTATCCAAACTATTAACAAATTTTGAAACGGCTTCTCTGCTTTCTTTGAAATCAGACTCTACTTTTATTTGTTGGATTAAAGCTTTTTTCGCCATTTTTTGTCGCGGATCTTTTATGACTTTTGCCTTGATTCTTTTTTTAGCATTTTCATAAATAGGAGCTTCTTTTTTTGATATTCTTTTAATGATGTGCCAACCAACTGAAGTTTTTATAGGTTTAGAATAAGTGTTATCCGTTGTAAGACTAAATGCAGCATCTTCAAATGCTTGTTCGTATTTATTGATGCCAAAAAACCCAAGATACCCATCATTTCGTGCTGAAGATTTATCCTCACTTAATGTACTTGCAAGAGTAGCAAAATCTTCCCCAGCTTCCAATCTGTCATAAATTGCATTAATCCGTTCTTCGCCATCTGATTTTTTCTGACGAATCTTCTCTTTCCGTATTAATATATGTGCAACCTCCATTTCTCCGCGTGCTTCTCTCACTTCATCCAAACGAATGATATGAAAACCTAATTTTGTACGTAAAGGCTCAGAAACTTCACCTTTTTTAAGCGCATAAGCCGCATTTTCAAGCTCATAGAATCCAGCAGGAAACATGGCGTTTAAAAAGGGTAATGAACCACCTGAAGCAGCAGAGATTTTATCTTCTGAAAATTGTTGAACGGCTTCATCAAAAGATAAGCCACTTTTTATCTTTTTGTAAATATCGTCAATCTTCGTTCGGGCTTCGTTCTCCGCCTTTGAATTAGCAGTTTCCTTCAAGTTGATGAGAATATGAGAAACTTTGACATCTGTTTTGGATCGATTATATACTTCTTCCACTAATCGATTAGTAACTTCTTTATCAGTAAGATAAGATTTTGCAAGTTGTTGTCTATATCCTTCCAATTCTTTTTGAAGACTAGGAATGGTGTCGAGTTTGAGTTCTTTTGCCTTTTGAACTTTAAGTTTAAACTTAACATATAAATCAAGATATTCTTCGAGGCTTTTCAGACTGTAATCTGTATTTTTTCCTGTATTCTTTGAATAAATGTAATCGAACTCGGAAACATGAACGGGATTTCCTTCTACAGTAAATAAAACTGGATCTGTTTTTTGGGCGAAAGCCCCTACTGTAATAAAACAGATTAAGAATGAAATTATATAATTGTACATTGAGGTAATTTTAATGTGCCACAAAATTAGCTATAAATGATGGAATTCGCTTTTGTAAAGACAAAAACATAGCAAAAACGACACCATAAGGTAAAATAGTGTACGATTTTAAAGCTTAAACATACAATGAAGTAACAATTTTTGGGCTTTAAGCCCAAAGTTTAATACCACCCAGCACCAATATCTGTTATTCCAGGCCAAGGTATGTTCGTAAGGATAAGAATAAGGGCCAACAAGTTGAGTATCGCAATAATCATATGTCTTGAAGGAATTTTCGCTCTTCTTTTGGCAACTGCGCCCGCAACAGTTATCAAAATTACTGCGATAATCATAGATGGAATGTGTTGAAAGGTGAAAAACCTTATGACTTCATTCGCTTTCCAATCTCCTGAAAAATTCATTTTTGGGCTTATAAAAAGTAAAACGATCCCTAATAAAAACTGAATATGGATGAATATCGTATTTAATTTATAAATAGTAGTCGCAGGTTTATTCCATTCTTGAGATTTCGACAACCAATTTTTTAAACTGATTGCTACTGTTAAAAGCAAAAATAAAAGGGCAATCCAGCGAAGACCTGAGTGTGCATGAAGTAATGGACTATAAGGCATAGATTAAATTTTATGATCAAACATATAAATAAAAATATATGTTTTATTGATTTATACCTATATTTATCCTTTTTGTATCAAAACATAAGATTATGCTTAAAGAATTTAAGGACTTTATAATGACTGGAAATGTCATTGATTTTGCTGTAGCTGTTATTTTAGCAGGAGCAATTGGTTTAGTAATTAACACTTTTGTGAATGACATGGTTATGCCAATTGTTGGTCACTTAGTAGGTGGTGTTAACTTTGACGACTTAAAGTACGTTTTATCTGCAGCTACTACTGATGCTGATGGAAATGAGGTTGCTGAAAATGCAATTTTGTATGGAAAGTGGATCAACACCATTGTTAATTTAATTCTTGTTGGGTTTGTTCTTTTCCTTATTGTAAAAGCTTACAATAAGGTAAGTCCTAAAGAAGAAGAAGCTCCAGCAGGTCCTACGCAAGAAGAGCTTTTAGGAGAAATAAGAGATCTATTGGCAAAATAAAAACCTATCTTTAAGGAAAACAATTATATGAAGAGAACTGAGTGATCGGTTCTCTTTTTTTTATGTTTTAGAATTAAACGATGCAAAAATCAACATTTACAAAATACATCCAGTCATTGAATGAAGAAGAGCTCAGAATGGAGCTTGATGCCTTATATGGTTTTTCTCCTGATGTTAAACAATATTATGTCATGGAACTGGGGAGTGAAAAAGACAGAAAACGGATATATGATGCCATCAAAAAGAATATAGAATCAAAATATGCAACACGGTCGATTCGAAGACCACGAAAACCTCGCATCAGCAAAATTAGAGCCATTCTACGTAATTTGGAAAGACAAAAAAGTTACAGTTATGAACTAGGAGATGTATACCTATTCAATGTAGAATGTGCAACAGCATATGTAAAGAAACATTGGATACTGACGGATCCCATTCGCAATATCATTTTAGAAACGTATGAAAAAGCATGTTTAAATATAAGAGATGCTTTGCTTGAAGATGACTATATGGATCGTATTAACGATTGCATTGCGAATATGAAAAGGCAGCCATCCACTGCAATAGAAATGGAACAGATAAGAGATCGAATCTTTGACTAAGAGATTTAGGAAGACATTATATCTCAAGAAATAGCCTAAATTTGCGCTCTATTATGATGAGCTATACCGACATAAGACCTTTTCATGATCATGAGATCAATGCAGCCTTGAAAAAGCATCTACATGACCCTATGATGTTAGCCCTTTTGGATTATGCATTTCCGAATCAAGAAATTAACTTTTACGAAGAACAAATAGGGACCATTAACTCCATCTATGCATTCCATAAAAATATTATCTATCCAGCATTAAAACGTGTTCTTAATGAAACAACTGAGAAACTAACAACTTCAGGATTTGACACATTAAAAAAAGATTCATCCTATTTGTATATATCGAATCATAGAGATATAGTTTTGGATACGAGTTTAACGAATGTCATTCTATTGGAAAAAGAAATGCGGATGACTGCATCTGCCATTGGTGATAATCTAGTTCCTACTGAATTTTTGTATGCTTTTTCAAGAATGAATAGAAATTTTCTAGTTCACCGTTCCTTACCGCCAAGAGAATTACTTATTAAGTCAAAAGAGCTTTCTTCCTATATTCATCACCTCATGAAAGAAGGCCATTCAGTGTGGCTAGCTCAGAAAGAAGGAAGAACGAAAGATGGAAATGATCACACTCATCCTGGAGTTTTGAAGATGTTATCAATGGCATGTCCCAAAGATGTTGATTTATGTGATTATTTTATTTCGCTCAATATTGTTCCATTAAGCATTTCATATGAATATGACCCGACCGATTACATGAAAATGCCTGCTATTTTAGCTGCTTTAAACGGTAAAGAATATAAAAAAACAAAAAACGAAGATTTCAACAATATTTTAAAAGGAGTCTTAGGCTATAAAAAGAGTATACATATTCATTGTGGGTCAGAAATGAAAGATTTCCTGAAGTCATTAAAGGAAGAGAAATTATCTGCAAATGCTGTGGTAAAGTCGCTCGCACAAAAATTAACAGAAAAAATTCAAGAATACTATCAATTGCATCCTACAAATTACATAGCATATGATATGTACACAAAAGGCAAAACATACAAAATGGAATATACAGAGCAAGCATATGGAGAATTTCAAAAAAGAATGGAAAAAAGCATCTCAGCAGATGATAAAATCCTAAGAGAGAATTTTTTACTGATGTACGCCAATCCAGTTATAAATAAACTTAAACTTATAAAGTATGCTTAAGAAGAAAGTAATCGCACATTCCATTGGAAATTTAACTGATGCGAGGTATTTTGCTGGGTGGATGGTAGATGCTTTTATTTTTTCGATAGATCCACAATCTGCTTATTACTTAAGTCCTCAGGAAATAGGGGTCATGCAAAGCTGGGTAGAAGGACCAAGATTTTACTTAGAGTTAAGTGACGCTTTGATTGATCAGCCAGAGAAATATGTAGTCGACTTAAATTGTCATGGTTTATATGTACCGTATAAAGAAAGAGGAAAAGTAGCAAATCTAGATGTGCCGATTATTTATGGAATAGAGGAAGAGGAGTTGCATGATTTTGTATCATATAATGCAAGTGAAACAGGTGTATTAAAAACGACTAAGTCTATTGTCGAGGTAGAATCTATGATTGCAGGGAAAGGAGCTCTTGATTTATATTACGAAGTGGTTAATCAAGAGGTTACGGAGAAAGGGGTTCTTGAAAGTTCATTTATTGGACTAATGGTACATGGAAGCCCTGAAGAAAAAGTAGGATTTAAATCTTATGATGAACTGGATGAAATCTTTGAAGTTCTTCAAGATTTTTAATAGGAATTAATCCAGTTGAAATTCTCTTTTATTATTTTCTGTTTATTTTTTCGGATATATTCAATATATGCTTCAGCTATAGGAGAAAGCTTCTTGTTTTTCAACCATATCAACCTCCAATGTGTAATGATTGGTAATCCTTTGGAAGGCAAAATGTAAAGCTCCTCATTTTCTAATTGGTTTCTAATCCCCACAATAGGAATAATAGAAAGACCTAGTCCTGCAATCAATGCTTGTTTGACCGCTTCATTTGAAGCTAATTCTATAGCTTTCTTTTTATTACTCTTTTTAAAATATTGTTCCATTGCTTCACGTGTTGCCGATCCTTTTTCTCGATAAAGCAACGGTTTTGTCTTATCCATTTTTGAATTATTATGCACCAAGTACAATTTATTTTCAAAAAGAATTTCTTCATTAATTTCTATTTGATCTGGCACAACTGAAACTAATGCAAAATCGATTTCATTATTTTTTAAACTCTCAACAACTTTGTTTTTGGCTGATACATCAAGTGTTAAGTCTATTCCTTTGTGTTGATTGATAAAGTCACCTAAAAAATATGGAATTACATATTTACCTGTACAAGCTGATGAAATTCTTAATTTCCCTACAAATAATCCTTTATACTCTTTCGTTTTATATTTTAATTCTTCAGCGCCTTTTAAAATATTTTCAGCAATTGTAGCTATTGAAGTACCAAAATCTGTAAGTTGAATTTTCTTCCCTACTTTCTCCACAAGTGGTATTTCAAATTGAGATTGGAAATTTTTTAACTGAATAGAAAGGGCAGGTTGTGTCATAAACATTGAATGCGCAGCATGCGTGATGTTTTGATGTCTTGACACTTCTAGGAAAATATGCAATTGATGTAATGTGAAATTCATAAACAATACATTTTATCAAAAAAGTAAGGTGATAAAATCTAGTGTTAGTTGAATGTTAATTACGTAAGTTAAGAAGTAAAATGGATTTGAATAAAAATAGTTTATATCCTTCGAAGAATATATATATTTTAATATATGAAATCTATAGTAGAGAAATTAAATTTGCTACTGAAAATTTCTTCGTAAGTAGCTTCATCCCTATAACAAGTTCTATTCAAAATAAAATACTTTTTATAGAATCCATACCTGCATAAAAAGAGCACTAGAATCTGTACTATTCATATCGCAATGATTCTATAGGATCAAGGCTAGCAGCTTTTAATGCTGGGTATAATCCAGATAAAATTCCTGTAAAAATACATACAAACAAGCCTAGAGCGACCCACGCAAAAGGGAAAATAAAACTTTGGCCAATAACAAAAGTCACAATATTACCTACGATAAGACCCAGTATTATTCCTATAATTCCTCCTAGCATAGTGATGGTTATGGCTTCTGTTAAAAATTGTATGAGAATATTTCTTTTAGTTGCGCCCAAAGCTTTTGATACACCTATTTCTTTCGTTCTTTCTGTAACAGAAACCAACATTATATTCATTAAACCAATTGCAGCACCAACTAATGTCATAAGACCAATGGCAATAGTTGCCAACCTCAGTGTTTTAGTGATGTCTTTAATTTGATTCATAAGAGATGAACTTTTCTTAATTGAAAAGTCATTTTCATCTACAGGTCTTAAACCTCTTACATTTCGCATAACTCCCATTGCTGATGAAATTGCATCCTCAAATTTTTGTTGAACTGAAACTGATGTAGTTATCAAATAATTACTAAACTGCGTTCCATATATTTCCCTTGCTTTTGTAATGGGAATCATAGCTCTTCGATCATTGGAATCACCGAAAGTGGAACCTTTCGACTTTGTTACACCAATAACCATATAGTTATTATCGTCAAGGTTAATAATTTTGCCTAAAGCTTTCTCCGCCTTACCATTAAAAAGCTTATCAACAAATCCTGGACCAATTATGATTTTTGAACTGGCATTTTGCACTTCATTAGCTGTAAATCCCCTTCCTATTTCAAGCTCAAATGAACTCACATCAAGATAATTCTCATCAACACCAACTAACTTCATATTAGGACTTGACTCATTATTCTTATAGGTTGCTACCATTCCATTTCCACAAAACAAGTCTACTGACACTTTACTGCCTTGATAAGCATACCTCTTCTTAAACTCCATAGCATCTCGAAAACTAATCTCCTTTCCTCTCACTCTTCTTCTTCCTTGTGTCTTACTCTGAATATTCTGATACGTTCTTTCTACTGTAAAAGAACTCGCTCCTATTCTATTAAAGCTGTTACTTATCGACTGCAACAATCCATCAATTGCCGTTAAAATTCCAACCAAACTCATTAATCCTAACGCTATAATGCTAAGCGTCAAAAGAGAACGGAGCCAATTAGCTCGTATAGATCGAAGAGCAATTCGTATGTTTTCAGAAACATTCATCAATTAAAGTTGGGTATTTTTCGGTCAATTTTTACAATTATTCGATTGAACCTTAATTTAATTCGAGTAGATTGCCTTATTTTTCCAATATAAACGTCATTATTCTATTTGTTAATTTTCATTCTATTACCATTTATCCAGCCCAGTCATCTCGATCCAAGCTCCTATAGTGAATGGCTTCACTAAGATGTTCAATAGAGATATCATTCTTTCCATCTAAATCAGCAATGGTTCTTGATACTTTCAGAATACGATCATATGCGCGTGCTGAAAGTTGCAATTTTTCCATAGATAATTTAAGTAAATCTCTGCCTTCCGGATTTAACTGACATACTTTTTTTACCATAGCTGAAGGCATTTGTGCATTGTAATAAATATGATCAAGCTCTTCAAAACGCTTTTCTTGGATCATACGAGCATGAATGACACGTTCCATAATTTCAGCACTTTTTTCAGAAGTACTATGAGGATCATTGATCTCATCAACTGAAACGGGTGTCACCTCTACATGTAGATCGATTCTGTCCAACAATGGACCTGATATTTTATTGAGATATTTCTTTACGGAACCAGGAGGGCACAAGCATTCTTTATCGGGATGATTATGGTATCCACAAGGACAAGGATTCATAGAAGAAATCAACATAAATCCAGCAGGATAATCGACTGTTAACCGAGCTCGAGAAATTGTTACTTTTCGTTCTTCCATAGGTTGTCTTAAAACTTCCAAAACGGAACGCTTGAATTCGGGAAGTTCATCTAAAAACAATACCCCATTATGTGCTAAGGAAATCTCACCAGGATTTGGATTACTTCCACCACCTACCAACGCTACGTCACTTATGGTATGATGAGGAGATCGAAAAGGACGATGTGGAACTAACGCATCATGTTCTTTTAATAATCCTGCAACCGAATGAATTTTTGTAGTTTCTAATGCTTCTTTTAAGTTCAAAGGAGGTAAAATAGTAGGTAATCGCCTTGCCAACATAGTTTTTCCTGCACCAGGAGGTCCTATTAATATCACATTATGCCCTCCTGCCGCTGCTAACTCTAGAGCCCGTTTTATATTTTGTTGGCCTTTGACATCGCTAAAATCAACATCAAATTTTCTTGATGTTTGTTGAAAAATATTTCGTGTATCAACAAAAGTGGGCTCCAATTTTAAGGAACCATTAAAAAATTTTACTGCATCACTCAAGGTAGGAATTCCATACACTTCAAGATTATTTACAATCGCAGCTTCTCGAGCATTTTGAGCAGGAAGAATAACACCCTTAAAACCTTGTTTTCTTGCTTTTATAGCTATAGGCAATGCACCTTTTATAGGCCTTAGCGAACCATCAAGAGACAACTCTCCTAAAATTACATACTGCTCTAGTTTCGGAACAGCTGATGCTGGCAATTGACCTGAAGCTGCAAGGATTCCCAGTGCAATGGGTAAATCATACGAAGAACCTTCTTTTTTAATGTCTGCTGGTGCTAAATTTACTACAAGTTTAGTCCTTGGCATACGGTACTCGTTATTTTTAATCCCTGTTTCGATGCGTTGAAATCCTTCCTTTACAGCAGAGTCTGGCAATCCAACCAAATGATAATAGGGCCTATTCGGTGTAACAGTACCTCCCGCATTAACTTCAACCGTAATCGTGTGAGCTTCTACTCCAGTCACCGCACTTGCAAATGTTTTTACTAACATAATTCTAGTTTCTTATTAGTGTAATGAACCCTTCATTTCGTTCCAATTTTTTAAAAGTTTTTTTAAAATTTTTCTGAAACACTATATTTTAATAGACTTTCAGCATAATAAAAAAGCGCGATCATATTAAATTAATTTCTAATGTGATAGGATGTTGTTGTTCCTTTTCTTTTGGGTTAAACCCAAAAGTTCTTTCTCTTCTCATTTAAAATAAGCTCCTAAATATTATCCTTCATCCTACAGCTTTTGTAACTTCGCAATTCTAAAATGTTTTGGGTTCCAACCCAAAAATTCCTATTGTTAAAGATCTTTACCTATGCCTGACTTTTGCCATTTGCATTGCCATACTCAATTTTCGCTTCTCGATGGAGCGTCTGATATCGGTGCGATGATGAAAAAAGCAGCAAGTGATGGCCAAAAAGCTGTTGCCCTTACCGATCATGGAAACATGTTCGGAGCATTTAAATTCGTAAGAGAAGCTGAAAAAAATGGCGTAAAACCCATTATCGGATGTGAATTTTATTTAGTGGAAGATCGGCACAAAAAAAGCTTTCAAAAATCAAAAGGAGAAAAAGATAGACGTTATCATCAATTGCTATTAGCTAAAAATGAAATCGGTTATCAAAATCTATCTAAATTATGCTCTATTGGTTTCATAGAGGGTTTATATAGTAAGTACCCTCGAATTGATAAAGAGATACTCGCACAATACACCGAAGGAATAATTGCCACAAGCTGTTGTATAGGTGCTGAAATTCCACAATTACTCCTGCATGGAAAAGAAGAAGAAGCAGAAAAACAATTGAAGTGGTGGCTTGATCATTTTGGGGAAGACTATTACATCGAGTTACAACGCCATAAGGGTTTAGAAAATATTGATGGCATAGGACGCTCTCAAGAAGACATCAATCAAAAACTATTGGCCTTAGCTAGAAAACATAATGTAAAAGCCATAGCTACAAATGATTCTCATTACATAGATGAAGATGACTGGGAGCCTCATGATATTTTACTTTGTGTAAACACAGGGTCTTTAATGGAAGATACAAGGCGATTTAAATTTCCTTCGTCTGATTTCTATTTCAAGACAAAAGCTGAGATGGCAAATGTATTTCATGACGTGCCGGAAGCATTAGATCATACAATAGAAATTGCAGATAAAGTCAAAGCACTAAAACTTGATCGAGATATACTGCTTCCGAATTATCCATTACCTGAAGGGTTTAAAACCCAAATGCCTTTTCTACGGCACATTACATATGAAGGCGCAAAAAAACGATATGGAGACATTACTCAAGTGGTACGAGAACGCCTTGACTTCGAGCTATCTGTTATTGAAAAATCAGGTTATGAAGGGTATTTTTTAATCGTTCAAGATTTTACCACTACAGCAAGAGAAATGAATGTATCTGTAGGACCAGGAAGGGGTTCTGCAGCAGGAAGTGCGGTTGCATATTGTCTGGGAATTACCAATATTGATCCTATAAAATACGATTTACTATTTGAGCGATTTCTTAATCCTGAAAGGGTATCAATGCCTGATATTGACATCGACTTTGATGATGAAGGACGAGGCAAAGTAATAGATTACGTCATCGATAAATATGGAAAAAATCAAGTAGCACAGATCATCACGTATGGTGCTATGAAAGCTAAAACGAGTATTCGTGATGTTGGTCGAGTAATGAATATACCGATACCTGAAGTAAACGATGTCATTAAAAAACTACCTGTAAATCCTTCAACCTCCTTAAAAGGATTACTGGGTAAAGATGGAATTGACCAGAAGCTGAAAGATAAATTGAATGATGATGATAAGACAAAAGCAATTCAATTTCGAGAGTTAAGCAAAAGAAACGATCACATAGGAACCATGATCAAACAAGCTTCCAAAATAGAAGGAAGTATACGGAATACTGGAGTACATGCCTGTGGGGTCATCATTACACCGGATGACATCACGAAATATGTTCCAGTTTCGGTCGCCAAGGATTCCGATATGTTGATCTCACAATTCGATAACTCGGTTGCAGAAGATTCTGGTCTTCTAAAAATGGATTTCCTGGGATTAAAGACATTAACGATCATAAAAGATGCAATAGAAAATGTCAAGCAATCACAAGGTAAAGACGTTGATATAGAGAATGTAGACCTGGAAGATGTAAAGACGTATGAATTATTTCAAGAAGGTGCAACATTAGCCATTTTCCAATACGAGTCACCAGGAATGCAAAAACATCTTCGTTCATTGCAACCGAATAAGTTCGAAGATGTCATTGCAATGAATGCCTTGTATCGCCCTGGCCCAATGGCTTATATAGACGATTTCGTAGCAAGAAAACACGGAAAGGCGAAGATTACCTATGACCTTCCAGAAATGGAAGAATACCTAAAAGAAACCTATGGAATTACTGTCTACCAAGAGCAAGTGATGTTACTTTCTCAAAAATTAGCTGGTTTTTCCAAAGGTCAAGCTGATATGCTGAGAAAAGCAATGGGTAAAAAGAAGAAGAAACTCATTGATGAGATGTGGCCTGTTTTCAAAGAAGGATGTCATAAAAATGGTCATACGGATGATTCGATCATAGAAAAAATATGGAAAGACTGGGAAGCCTTTGCTTCTTATGCATTTAACAAATCTCACTCTACTTGTTATGCCTTTATTGCATTTCAAACAGCCTTTTTAAAGACACATTATCCCGCAGAATTCATGGCCTCCGTCCTGAACCATAACAAGAATGATATGGACAAAATAAATCTATATCTTCGAGAATGCAAGCGAATGAATATCAAAGTACTAGGACCTGATATCAATGAAAGTAATATCAAATTTAGTGTAAATAAAAATGGAGATATTAGATTCGGCTTATCTGCTTTAAAAGGAGTAGGTGAAGGGCCTATTAGTGAATTAGTAGATCAAAGAACAAAAGATGGTCATTTCGAAGGATTTTATGATCTTGTGAAGCGTGTTAACTTAAGAGCAGTCAATAAAAAGTGTCTTGAATCTTTGGTAAAAGGAGGTGCATTCGACAATGTAGACACAGGTCATCGAGCTATGTACTTTGCTCCTTCCGGGAATTTCGACACTGTTCTTGAACATGGAATAAGGTTCGGAAATGAGTATAAAAATCTGCTAGAAAGTTCACAGAATTCACTTTTTGGAAATATAAATGATACAATGATATCCGTGCCTTCATTTCCTAAATATGAAGAATGGAATAGTAGGGAACGGCTAAGAATGGAAAAAGAAGTCGCTGGAATTTACATAAGTGGACACCCATTGGATGACTACGAATTCGAAATCAACACTTTTACAAATGCTAGTTTAGCACACTTCAAACAACAACCAATCGGAAATCCTATGAAAACTGCTGGTATTGTAGCAGAAGCATTTCGAGGCACTAATCGCCGAGGAGATCAGTATATGAGATTTACACTTCAAGATATGGCTGGATCTTACGATTTTTCACTCCGAAAGGATGACTATAATAAATACAATCACTTAGTTAATCCTGGAGAAGTTCTTTTTTTGGAAGGTGTTTTTAAAACTTGGAACAATGACAATGCTTATTTCTCTATTTCAAACGTCCAGCTATTAAGTACCATAGGAGAAGAAAAGACCCATTCCATCATGGTCTATCTTCCCATTTCTAAACTAGACGAAAAATTACTAGAATCCCTTCAGCAAACAGTTGAAGAATCCAAAGGAAAACATAAACTTGGCATCACAGTATTCGATATTGAAACCAATCAAAAGCTGAAATTAAAAAGTAAGTCAAGCCAAGTGCAAGCTGATTATGCATTCATCAAAAGGCTCAAAGAATTAAAACTAGGATATAAAGTAAATGAAAGTTAATACACATTAAACTTTATAATTCTCCCTTAGATTTGTTAATTCATTTTTGATAAGCATAATTATGCATTAGAGCTTTGTTATGAGGACTGAAAATACTATAAAATTAGGGCGGTTTGGAAGATTGATCATAGCATCGCTATGGTTCATCTGAAAACACCAGCGAAGCATTGATTTTGATGTAGTTTATGCCCGCAATAGATTGTCTAATGCATATTAACTCGGGTAAAATAAAATTCAAGCATTACGATTCCAAGGATAATAATGAATTCCAAAGTAATTAAAACTTGGGCCAAAAGATACATTTCTTGGGGTTCGTTTGACACAAACACAAGATACATCGTATACAATCCGTAAGCTGCATTAGCACTTGCAATAATTCCCAGTCGAAGGCTAAATCGCCAACGTTTTGAAATTAAATAATGATTGCATATTGAGTAAGCAAAAAATCCAAGAGCAAAGGGAAGAAGCTTGTAAAAGATTTTGGGCTTAAAGCCCAAAATCTCTGGACATATCTTTAGTATACCGAATAAAAATAAAAAAGAACACAATGCACCTATTGCATCGATCAAAAAGATATTATCTTTTATTTTATCCATCCAAGAGCTGCTGATTTCCTTGCATAATAAAATAAAAATGCGCCGATTGCAATAACTCCTAGAGGCATAATAACCGCCTGAGTTGTCCCGAAAACCTCTACTGCATTCGTTGCCAAAATGGAATACCCCATCTGAATTAATACAGCAACAAGAGAAACCAGTAAAATAGGGACAGCTAATTTCTTACGGAGTAACAACAAAATGCATCCTAATACTCCACATATAGTGGCGATTCCATACACAATGCTCAACCAAGCAGGAGAATCTTCATATAAATTCCTTCGAGCTTCATCCATTGCTTCGATTACATCAGGTGATATCATTAATTCGCTAGCAAACATTCCTAGCCCCATTAAATTCCACACTAGACCAATTCCAGCAATAATCCAAAAGACGATTGGTATTTTCGTAGTATTCATAAGCAAAAATTTAGTTATAAGTTATTTTGGAAAAATAAACAAAAAGTGAAAGAAGTGTAGGATATTTTTCATTTGAATAGTGAAATTCCATAAAAATAAGTGATAACCAAGTGAAGCTTGTATATTTGTGCGATGGAGGTTTCTGAGATTCTCATCTTATTGATCATTCTGTTTTTAGCTATCCCCTTCGGCTATTTTCTACATAAAGCTATTTCCAATGTAGCTATGCAAAATCTAATCGAAACGCTAGAGCAGCAGAAGTTGATTAACAGTCAACAATCTACCCTTATTGCACAATTAAAGGATGAAATAAATTCTAAGTCAAGTGAACTTGAGCGTCTGCAATCCGAATTTTTTCAATTGACTATGGTATCCAAGCAACTGTCTGAAAAAGAAGTCGATCTTCAACGGCAATTATTAGAAAAACAATATGAAGTTCCCCCTGACTATATTCATCTTCAAGAATCAAATGCATTATTAGCTAAGCAAATGCAGAAAAGTAGGGAGAAAGTGAAAAAGTGGAAAGCAAAAGATTTCATTAAAGAAAATAAAAAACTCTTAAAAGAGGTAAAGAAAGCTAAAAAAAGAGTGCTTCAGTTAAAAAAACAGAATGATACGTTTAAAGTATCTCATGATATTTTGAATAAAGTCCGTGCTATAACAAATGAAGCACCGTCAAAAGTTATCGCAAAAGAGGTATTGCCAAAAAAAGAAGAAAAGAACATTTTTCTTCATCAACCAAAATTTAAAAAAGAGCAAGTCTTCAATGAATTGTTTAGACCAGAAAAAGAAGCTGCCATACCACCTGTTATTGAATTAGAAGAAGAAGAAAAGACTTTGATTGATCTTGTAGGAATGGATGAAAAAGCTTTAAAAACACTAAATTCTAAAGGCATTCATAGTTTCGAAGAATTGGTTCAAATGAAAATCAAAGAATTAGCAAAGATCTTTGGTGATCATTCTGAAAAATATCCATACGAAACTTGGCCGATACAATCTAGATTAGCGCTTAGGGGAGAATGGGAATTAATTGAAGAGTACAAAAGTAAAGATTAAACACAAAAGTATACCTTTGCGAGTGATCTAAGTTTTACATGTGAACATCGACGAAAAAATACGACGTAATGGACCGAAAATCCATTCCATTACTAAAATTCCAGTACGCCCATTTACCAGCTTTAACTTGGATAATGGTCTGCCTGTTTATTATATTAGACAAGGTTCACAAGAACTGGTAAAACTTGACATCGTTTTTAAAGGAGGTCGACATCATGAATTGCATAAATCGCTCAATAGAATATTCGCAGGCGTTATAAAGGAAGGCACTCAAAAAGATTCAGCGGAAACTTTGTATGAGTTTTTTGACCGCTATGGCGCTTCGTATACCTCACGTTCATCTCTCGACTATACTACGTTCACATTGATGAGTTTGAGTAAGTTTTTTCCCATCTTAATACAGAAGTTTAGCGAGATTATTCTTGAGCCCCTCTTTGCTGAAGAAGAAATTCTTAAATGTATTGACAATAATTGCAGAAAACTTGAACTTGATCAGTCTAAAAATGAGCTCGTTGCTTATCGTCTTCTAACAGAAAAATTATTCGGAGAAGATGCCGTATATGGTTACAATTCAACCAAAGAAAATTTCCAGCAAATAACACGAGAAAGATTAGTAGAATATCACCAAGATATGATGACAAATCAAGAGTGTACATTATTCTTATGCGGGCAATATGATGATACAGTTGAACAATCTATCAACCAGGCCTTTGGTCAATGGAGCTACACCAAAGGGCGTAAAATACACTATAAAAAATCTTCTTTTACTAACACCGATCAATTTAAATTTCCTGCTGTGCAACAACATCAATCAGCAATCCGTATTGGTAGAAAATTTGGTAATCGAAAAGATAAGGCTTACGCCCAAATGACCTTTCTCAACAATGTTTTGGGCGGATATTTTGGGTCCAGATTAATGAAAAATATACGAGAGGAAAAAGGTTATACCTACAATGTTTTCAGCTCCTTAGATACGCTGTTATGTGAAGGATATTTTTATATCAGTACAGAGGTTAGTCCACATCATGTGAAGGATGCCTCGAATGAGATAGTAAAAGAAATGGAATTACTGCGTCAGGTTCCTCTTGAAAAAGAAGAACTTGAAATGAACAGAAACTATATATTGGGGAATTTATTGACAGCAGTAGATGGTCCTTTTCAAACCATCCGACTGATCAAATCAGCTGTTCTGAATGGCGAAACTAGAGAAGACGTCTTACACACAATAGAAACCTTTAAATCCATTACAGCTAGAGAAGTTCAACATACAGCTGAAGAATTTCTTGACCCCTCTACTTTTATGCATCTCACAATCGGATAAGAATTGTTGTACAGGCTAGTAAAACAGAGGATAAATCACAGTCCAGCCATAGGAATTCAATAATATTTTTTTAATTTGTAAAAAAAACTAACTTGGCAAAAGAAAAAACGGCAAAAGAAATTAGTGTCTTTGAAGAGGAGCTTTTACCGCACATGGATGCGTTGAAAACCTTTGCCTATCACCTGACTTTCGATGATGATGATGCAGAAGATTTGGTGCAAGAAACCTATTTAAAAGCATATAGATTTATAGATAAATATCAAGAGGGAACTAATGCGAAAGCTTGGTTGTTTAAGATATTGAAAAATGCTTACATCAATCAATATAGGAAGAAAGTTAAGCAGCCAACCAAGGTAGATTTCGAAGAAATCATCTCGTATCACGATACGGACGATAAAAGTAAAACGAACTATCTTGACTTGAGGCAGGAAATCTTTCAGAACATAATGGGAGACGAAATAACTACTGAAATCAATAACTTGCCAATTGATTTTAGAACGGTTATTTTACTCTGTGATGTTGAAGGGTTTACTTATGAGGAAATTTCAAAAATTATTGATGTTCCCATAGGTACTGTTCGTTCTAGATTATTTAGAGCGAGAAACATACTCAAAGAAAAACTTAAAAGTTACGCGGAATCCCAAGGTTATAAGGATATTCGTGGTAAAAAGAAAAAATCTGAATCTGAGGAAGAATAGAAACAAAGAGCTTTGCTAGCTTAATGATTCTATACTTCAATAACACTTTTTGTTATGACTAGAATCATTTATTTTAAATAAAAATGACTTATAGCTTATTATCATACTAACAAATTTATTTTATGAGAACTCCTGAACAAATGGAAGATTTTCGACAGAAAATTGACCTTTACCTAGATAACGCTCTTTCGAATGAAGAAGTTACAGCATTTGAAAGTACAGCTAATTCTCACCCTGAATACAGTAGCCTTCTCGAACGCGCTTCTGAATTCAGAAACTTAGTCAAAACTAAAGTTAAAAGAAGTACATGTTCCCAAAACTTAATCAATACAATAAAGAACAACATTAAGATGTAAAATGCACTTACATTGCCCATCTTAACTTCAACCAAAAAATTTAAATTGACATATAAGAATGTTTTATCTTGCGGTAAAACATTCTTTTTTATTGAAACCCATCAACAATTAGCTTATTTGTTCTTACCTGATATCGAAAACCAAATTTTTCGCATAAAATAAAGGAAACGTTTTTTCATATAGCCCGCACACGTTCCATGTTTCTTTTCAAAATACAATTCGCTTTTATAAAATTGCATTAATAAATCCTGCTCCATTTTACTCGCTTTGTTCTTATGAGCAACATGAACGTTCGGCATGATTAAGACTGGTTTTTTAAGTTTCGATCTTCGAAATAAGTCATTTTCTTCAAAGTACATAAAAAATTGCTCATCAAAATCACCTAGCTTCTTAAGGTATTCTAAACGACTACCTATAACGACACCTACATAATCGCTTATATACTCGTTTTTTGAAGGAATATGTGACTCAAAATACCGTTGTTTTACAAATGGAATAAGTTCTTTAAACTCCTCTGTATATAAAAGTGGACATAGAAACCCTTTTTCTAGATTTTCCAACTCTTTACAAAACCTTAAAAAATGTCCTGATTTGAAATAGGCATCTTGATTCAGAATAATAACATGCGTATATCCTAATTCCCTTATCTTTCTTAAACCAATATTCACTGTCTTAGAGAAACCCAACCTTTTGTGTTCAGTCACAATATGATGGAATTGAGCTTCAAATGTATCAGGCTGTTCCGAATTATCAATTAACCAAATATCTTGCTTATCACAATCTAGACTATCCAAACACTTATCAATGACTTCCTTCCCATTATAATAAGGTATAAGCACCGCAACTTTGGTAGACATTTGATAAACATATTTATAGAATCAATACCTTAACATGAAAATAAAAGAAATGATTCAAGTTCATTAAATCGACTGGATGATCTTATCAAGATCTACACGCTTTTTCGGAATAAGGTGAGGTTGATTAAAATCATTATCGTCGCGATATCCTATGCATACTGCAAAGTCAGTATGAAAAGAGTCTAAGCCAAGAATTTTATTGTATTGCTCGGGCACAATTCCACCCATAGGCGTATGGTCAATTCCCATCATTGCACAAGCACTAACAAAAACACCAAGTGAAATATGTAATTGTCTGCTAAACCAATTCTTCACTTCTTCAATCGGTTTCGGTTTTAGCTTATTGTAATAATAATCAAGCTGACGTTGTGGTAATTCTCTATTGATTTGCTCTTCGAAATAAGCCAAATCGTCGATTCTACTAAATGCAACTACCGTATCACATTTTATAACGCGATCAGCATTGTGCATGGAATGTTCTGCTAGGATTTCCTTAGTAGCCTGATCTGATACAAACGTGAATTTCCAAGGCTGACTGTTTAAAGAAGAAGGGGAAAGTTGTAAAATCTGTTTCAACTTTTCGACATCCTCTTTCTTCAACTTTTTAGATGCATCATATTGCTTAGTTGTATAGCGTTGTTTCATTAAGTCTAGAAACTCCATAAATGATATTTTAAACTATTGCTTTAAGTTAAACCTTTAACTTACTACAATATGAGCGGAACTTTCAGAAAGTTCATCTAAAAGAAAAATGTAAGAAGAGGTTATTGAATAGGAAGAAATTCTGAATTCTTAGAATAAACCCATATCAATAAGATAATAATCAATAGAACAAACCCTAGAAAACCTAGAAAGTATGCCCCTTTTTTACCATAATCTGTATGATGTCCCATATGTATCGATTTGAATCGCAAAGATAATCAATTCTATACTTTACAAGAAATTATCGAAGGTCATTATAAGCTTTGTTGTTTTCTTCTTTTCTTATATCGCTTTACATCTTTGTTTTAACCATCCTTTTTCTTCCTCATTTAAATGTGGACTGAGTCTTTTTTGCACCTTTTGATGATAACTGTTTAACCAGTTCACTTCTGGTCTTGTTAGTAAAGTAGAATCAATAAGGTTCGTAGCAATAGGAAATAAAGTAAGGGTTTCGAAACCCAAAAACTGTCCATACTCAGTATTTTTTACCGATTTTGTAGCAATTAAATTTTCAATTCGAATACCAAAACCTCCTTGTTTGTAAAATCCAGGTTCATTGGAAGTGATCATGCCCACTTCCATAGGGTGTTTTGATTTCGGATTAAATACTTGAGAAATACCTTGAGGGCCTTCATGAACATTGAGTACATATCCTACTCCATGTCCAGTCCCATGTCCATAATCCAATCCTTCAGACCACAGCGCACTTCTGGCTAAAATATCCATTTGATATCCTGTAGTTCCTTGTGGGAAAATAAGCTGATCGATTGCGATTTTACCTTTCAACACCAATGTATAAGCTATTTTCTGTTCTTTAGTAGGTGTTCCGAAGCATATGGTTCTAGTGATATCGGTTGTACCATCAATATATTGTCCTCCACTATCAATTAATAACATTCCTTCTTTCGAAATAGAAGCAGATTGACCATGCATTGGTCTATAGTGAATGATGGCTCCATTTGATTTATACCCTACAATTGGTGGAAAAGATTCCCCTATATAGCCATCCATTAAAGACCTGAAGTATTGAATTTTATCCGAAACTTCAGCTTCTGTTACTGTATGCTCATCAAGCTCTTTCTCAAGCCAACGATACATACGAAGTAATGCAACCCCGTCTTTTTCCATAGCATTGCGAACATGTGATAACTCCCCTTCATTTTTTACTCCTTTCAACGAACGGACAATATTTGTTCCTTCCACTTTTTGGGCGTTTACAGCCCTATATAAACTAATACTAATATCAGAAGGATCAATGAATACTTTATCTTCACTAGAAATGTGATTGACATACGGTAAAAACAAATCATACGCTTTTATCTCGATGCCATCTTGATGGAGTTGTTCCGTAAGTAAAGTTGGTATTTTATCGGCATCACAAAATAAAATGACATCCTCCTTGCTGATGATTGCATATGCGTAAAATACTGGATTAAAGTCGATGTCATTACCTCTTAAGTTAAATAACCATGCAATATCATCCAATGCTGATACAATATATCGATCTGCATTATCCATAAATCCACTTCGTAAAGCCTCTATTTTTTCTTTTCGAGATGTGATCGCATATTGCAAAGGGTGCTCGAAAATAGGCATTGTGGGTCGTTCAGGTCGATCCTCCCATATAGCGTTAATGGGATCAAAAGCAGTAATTAATTCCATTTTTGAATGAAGCGATTTCTTTATAAATTCATACCCTCTTTTAGTAAATAATTGACCATTAAATGCAATTTTGGCGTCAGTTGTAAACTGCTCATTTAACCATGAAATCCAACTCATTACTCCTCTGTTTCCCATCTTATGTAGGAACATTTCAGAATCATTTAACTCTGTTTCTGCCTGCAAATAATATCTAGAATCTGTCCATAAGCCTGCATGATCTTGGGTAATGATAACGGTACCTGCTGAACCCGTAAATCCACTAATCCATTCTCGTACATTGGCAAAAGCCGCAACATATTCACTTTGATGAGCATCGCTAGAAGGAATAATGAAAGCGTCAAGATCTGCTTCTTTTAATTGAGTTCTAAGCTTACTAATTTTATTGTTTACCGTGTCCATATAGCCAATTTAATAAAACATATTATAAAATTTTATAATATGTTGTTCATATTCTTTATATTTGCATTGCTCATAGCAATGTAGCATCAAAAGTAACGAAAGCTACACAAACCCAAAAAGATATAATTTTTTAGAACGCTAAGTAAGTAATTCGTGTTACATAAATACTTGCTTGTAAACTTAAACCGATGTTAAAGCAGAGTCTTAGTCAAAAAATGTTGCAAAAGCTGTCTCCCCAGCAGATACAGCTTATGAAACTCCTGCAGATCCCCACAACCTCACTTGAAGAAAGGATCAAGGAAGAACTGGAGAGCAATCCCGCTCTTGAGGAGGGCGATGATTATGCCGAAGTGATCGATTTAGACAATGACCAGGACCAGCAAGAGGAAGCGTTTGAGTTGGATGATTATATCAACGAGTACATTGAAGATGATCCTCAAAGTTATAAATTAAAGGATTCGTTCAGTCATTCTGACGAAGACTATAAAGCGCCAGTTGTAGTTCAAAATAGTTTTCACGATTATCTTGACCGGCAGCTAGGTATGCTTGATCTTCCCAATGAAGAACAAGATATTATTGCTGAACAAATTATTGGTTCTATTGATGAAGATGGGTATTTGAGAAGAGATCCTGAATCCATTATTGATGATTTACTTTTTTCACAAAACATTGAAGTAGAAAAAGACACCGTTCTTGAGGTACTTGGAAAAATTCAACAGTTTGATCCTCCCGGAGTTGCGGCTCGAGATTTACAAGAATGTCTGCGTATCCAGATGGATCTCAAGTTAAAAAACATTGAAGGATACCCAGAAAAAAAATACATTTTCGCTCAGAAAATCATCGAAAATCATTTTTCTGAATTTACCAAGAAACATTACGAAAGACTTAAGAAAAATCTTTTCTTAAGTGAATCGGAATTAAAAGAAGCTATTGATGTTATTATTGGGTTGAACCCAAAACCAGCGATGGCGGTTTCAGAAGTGTCCTCTTCCCGTACCCAATATATTTTGCCTGACTTCTTTATAAAAAACAGAGAAGGAGAGCTTGAGTTATCTCTAAACAATCGAAATGCCCCTGATCTTAAAATAAACGATCAGTATGTAGAGATGATTAAAACCTACAAAGACGCACAAAAAGGTAATAAATCTAATAGATCGCAGAAAGATGCTGTCATGTTTATAAAGCAGAAGATCGATTCCGCTAAATGGTTTATTGACGCCATCAAACAAAGGCATCATACGCTTTACTCTACGATGTATGCCATTATGCAATTTCAATATGACTTTTTCTTGACAGGTGATGATCGTAGAATTAAGCCAATGATACTTAAAGATATAGCTGAAATTACAGGTTTGGACATTTCAACAGTTTCAAGGGTTGCGAACAGTAAATTTGTGCAGACAGAATTCGGTACTCGTAAATTGAAATCGTTCTTTTCCGAATCTGTAACGACACAAGAAGGAGAGGAAGTATCAACACTTGAAGTCAAAAATATTTTAAAAGATATTGTTTCTCGAGAAAATAAACGAAAGCCATACTCTGACGAAAAGTTAAAAGAATTACTAGAAGTTAGTGGGTATAGTATTGCGCGAAGAACAGTTGCGAAATACAGAGAACAATTGAATATTCCAGTTGCAAGGTTACGGAAAGAATTATAAAGCTTTTTGGGCTTGAAGCCCAAAAAAAGAACTTTTTGTTGTCCGTTAATACGTTATCTCTCTATGAGTAGAGATGAGAAACATACAATTTCATTACTTTTGCGTTACACAAATGCGTACTCATACCATTTAAAAAAAATGACAATGAAATTAATACCACAATTATTTGTACTCCTTTTTGCATTTAGCCTTTTTTCTTGTGGAAAATCTGATGAAGAAATATTAATGGAAGATCTTTTAGAGATTGAAACTTATCTAGAAGAAAACAACTTAATGAGTCAAGCTGTAAAATCCAGCACTGATTTTTATTACATTATTGATGAAGAAGGAAATCCGGGTGTAGTGCCCTCATTAAACAGTTTCGTCACGTGCAATTACAAAGGATTTTATCCGAATGGTGATGTATTCGATGAAAACGATGATGCATCCTTTACACTAGGCAATACAATAGAAGGATGGAGACAAGGTATACCTTTGATAGGACAAGGAGGTAGCATTCAACTATTTTTACCTTCTTATCTTTGCTATGGAAAATCTGGAAGAGGAGATATTCCTGGAAATCAGGTATTGTTTTTTGAAGTTGACTTACTAAAAGTAGAATAAAAATGGGAAGAGCATTCGAATTCCGAAAAGCTAGAAAATTTAAAAGATGGGCCGCTATGGCCAAAACCTTTACCAGAATAGGAAAGGATATTGTTATTGCTGTTAAAGCAGGAGGACCTGACCCCGAATCAAATTCACGATTGCGAGCTGTTATTCAGAACGCAAAGGCAGCAAATATGCCGAAGGACAATATTGAACGAGCGATAAAAAGGGCTTCAGATAAAAACACTGAAGATTACAAGGAAATTACACTCGAGGGATATGGTCCACATGGTATTGCGATTATGGTAGAAGCAGCAACTGATAATAACAATAGAACGGTCGCTAATGTACGTTCTTATTTCAATAAAATGAACGGAAATCTTGGTACAAATGGAAGCGTAGAATTTATGTTTACCCATCAGTGCCATTTCAAAATAGCAGACAACGAGTCTATTGATTTGGAGGAATTTGAATTCGAATTAATTGACCATGGTCTGGAAGAAGTTTTCCGAGAAGAGGCAGATGAAGATTCACCAGCTTGTATAGTCATTTATGGAGGATTTGAAAGTTTTGGTTCATTGCAATCTTACTTGGAGAGCAACAATTATGAAATCATAAGTTCGGGCTTCGAAAGAATTCCTACTCAAACGAAAAGTTTAAATCCTGATCAAGAGGCGGAGATTGAAAAATTACTGGAAAAGTTTGATGATGATGACGATGTTCAAAATGTCTACCACAATATGGCATAAGGGTTAAACTTAGTTTAATACCACTCTTTTAAAACCATTTTGAGAAATTTTCCGTTTTAGCTACAAGCAAACAAGCTATGTTTAAATCTATTTATCAAGATATTAAGGGTCAATTCAATTATGGTCATAATATAACCAGGCTTATTATGATCAATACAATTGTATTGGTTGTTTTATATCTTGTGTATGCAGGGATAGGTATTACAGTGGGAAGAACGAATTATAGAATGGTTCAAGAATCATTCACGAATTGGTTTATGTTACCTCCTACGTTGTGGGAAATGGTAAAACGACCTTGGACAATTGTCTCACACATGTTTTTGCATGTCCGGTTTTTTCATTTCCTTTTTAACATGCTTGTTCTATTCATGTTTGGAAGAGTTTTCGGAGACCTAATGGGAGATCGAAGAGTTGTTCCTCTTTATATATTGGGTGGGTTAATGGGCATTGTATTTATCCAGCTCGCTTTTGTTTTTGGTGTTCCTGTAGGGTATTCATTAGGTGCTTCTGCAGCCATCATGGCAATAGTAGTCGCAACAGCATTAATAGCACCAAACAACTACATTCATCTCATGTTTCTTGGTCCTATAAAAATTAAATGGATTGCTTTGTTTTTTATTTTTATGGACGTCGTAGGTTTGGCAAATTTGGATAACACAGGGGGACACTTTGGTCACATAGGTGGTATGGTTATGGGATGGTTGTATATTTTGATGATCCAGTCTGATAATGATCCTGCTGATTGGATGCATAAATGGTATGATGCGGTAGTAAATGTATTCAGACCAAAGCCAAAAAAGCAAAAAAAATCACCTTTAAGTGTAAAGTACAAAGCAACTGTGCCTAGATCATCTACGTCGAAGAAAAAAGCGACAATGAATGTAAATCCGCAAGATAGACTAGATGCTATTCTTGATAAGATCTCTAAAAAAGGTATAAAAAGCTTGAGTAAAGATGAAAAGGAATTTTTAGATAAGGCAAGTAAAAACGATTAAGATCAATTGCCGATAGTATAGCGTTTATCCCCATAAAAATGAAATTCATTCGATCTTCCCTTTTTGTAATCAATATAATAGTGGCCATCTTAACACTTATAAGTTATTTGTCACCTTATATTTCTCCGCTTGCGAGCAATTATATTCCATTATTGGGCTTGATTTATCCTGCCTTATTTGTTTTAAATATTGCATTCTTCATCTCATGGGTATTTACGAAATGGACATACAGTTTGGTTTCGTTTTGCACGTTACTAATTGGCTTTAGTGCCAGTCAACGTCTTATTGCTTTTAATTCACCAAAAGTGATTAAAAGTGACCGATTAATTAATGTTGTAAGTTACAACGTAGCATCAGGTAGTGCCTTTAAAGAAAAAGATGCTTTTTATGATTTTATCGCATCAGATTTTAGTAATGCTGTTATCTTTTTGCAAGAAACAACATCAACTATAAACCAAACATTAAAAAGTGTTTGTAAAGGGAAGCACATCATTCACATTCCAAAAAAACGATCAATTATCATCAGTCCGTATAAAGTCCTAGATAAAGGATCCATCGATTTCAAAGGACAATATAATAGTGGAATATGGGCTGACATCTTATTCAAAGGAGAAAAAATTCGAATCTATTCTATTCACTTACAAAGCAATAATGTCACTACGATCGCGAATGATGTTCGAGCAGAAGGAGAATTGATAGAAACTGAAACTTGGGGAAACGTTGCAACAATGATGAAAAGATATGCCACGACCGCACAGAAAAGAACAAACCAAGTTCAAAAAATCATTGAACATGCTTCGAAAATCGATTATCCTGTAATTATTGGTGGAGATTTCAATGACGTTCCTCAATCTTATGTTTATGCTCAAATGGTTAAAGAATATACCGACGCTTTTTACAAAAGAGGAAATGGAATGGGGACTTCTTTTAATGGAGCTATTCCTTCTTTAAGAATAGATTATATCTTTGTTTCTGATGACTTCAAAGTTTTAACTTTCGATACTCAAAAAGAAGATTATTCAGATCATTATCCGATCCAAACTCAACTATTGGTAAAATAACATGAATCCCAGTTGATTTGTCAATCTTTAAAAAATAGCTAACACATGTAAAATGAGAATAGTGTTTATAAGAATATTTTTTAAAAAGGTTTATTGATGATGTTATACTATTTATACCATTTAAATTTTAGAATGTCGACAATAAATTCAAATTATAAATAGATGA
>JAHDGD010000092.1 GCA_020627825.1 Saprospiraceae bacterium | reverse complement strand
AAATGAGTTTTTTAAGTAATGGCTAGTTTAAAGGATAAAATTTTCAAAGCTTTTAATTTTAAAGCATACAACTTTGACAGCTCCATTAGTACATTGGCAGGAATTTTCTATGACTTAGTAAGAATGTATTCTATTGACATTAAGTCCTTTGTACTAGAACATTCCTCCCCTCAATCTGCAATTCTATTTCTAAAAGAAATCATTAATGCTCTTCGTGTTGATGCTGGTAACTTTGATTTTGAAAACGACAATTTACAGCTGATGGTAATTGAACTGGGCATCAATATAGAGAATTATCTAGATTCAATTTATAAACTAAAACCTACAGATCATCCTTTCAGTAAATTTATTTTCGAGGTTCATCGAGATAACTATTTAGAAAAGTATAATGCTAAATATATCTTTGATTATCTCAACCTTAGTGAGGTTTATAATGGAAAATTGAAAAGAAAGGATTGGAAACAATTGTCTCAACTATTAGAGTCAGAAACAAATCTTCAAGAGGCAGTTTCACGTAGTATTTATAAAGAAACAACGATCCAAAATCTTATTGATTACGTGCACATAAAGACATATTTGTCAACATTAGACAAACTCGACAATATAATTGACAATAGCTTAATCAGTGATATCTTTAAAAGCCAACCAAAAAATTTACAAAAGGATAAAACCCAACTTGAGGGTTATCATTTAGCATTTTTATTTTATCTCTACCTCAGACAGTTTGGTATTGATAGTTTAAAAAATCCTCATCATTTATTCGCGTCTTACTTTTATCAAATGTTATATGGAGAATTACTTGAACTTTCTAAGCAAATAGCGAATGATCTATCAATGGATGAAAGAGATAAAGAAAACACGTATAATTTTCTTAAAAGTATTAATAGCGTCACACCGTTATCTTCTGAATCAAGTCCATTCCTCAAAAAATATTTTGACAAGATAGAAGGTCAATCTTTAAGTGACATTGTAAATCTTCCTGAAAGAAAAAACAAAATTTTAGAAGAAAGTTTTGCCTCCGAAATTAGATGGTCTAAAATAAAAAGAAGCAGCAGTTGTGCATTCAACCTAGCAAAGAAGGAAGGTCAAAATTGGACTTTTCAATCAAATAAATTTGACCTGTTCATATCTATCCTTAAAAGAACATACCCAACCTTAATGACAGATCAAATCATTAATCAATCAAATTTATTTAAGGCTGAATGCCTTAATTTTTACACATAATTTTCAAATTATTTCTGAGGTATGAGGTATGACCTCGACATACCTATACCTGCACTCTATTATTGCAAAACAAATGCAATAGTTGAGTATAAACGCAGAAATACAATCAATACTAATACCTCTTGTTAGAGAGGAAGTCACCAATCAGTTAGATGGATTGGCTGAGGGGGTATTGTCATGTCTGCAACGACCCGAATTTGAATCATGGGGTCGATTCCTCAACTATGACCAAACAGCTAAATACTTAGGTATTAGCAAATCAGGATTAAAGAAAAGATTGGGTCGGTTCGGTGTTCACCCATTAGTATTCAATGAAAGAGAAAAGGTATTTGATAGATATGAACTCGACCGATTGAAAGTAAATGAATTTTTAGATAACTACAAAAACAATATTAAAAATGGAATTAAAATGTAAAGTTAATGTAAAACCTAACGGAGTAGGGTTAAATACTCCACAGGCAATTTTTCAACCTAATTCTCTTGTCAAAGAGTGGATGGAAAGCTGCATTGATTTTAGATTAAATAATGGAGGATCAATATTAAGTTATGAGCCTTTTGATTTTGTCGATGAGCAAATTAATAGCTCTGACCCTAGTATTTTAATCAAAATGCCACCGGAGGATGGTGAAGAGTATTCCATATATCGAATTAATCCTATGTGGTGGCATGGTAGATTAGATATTAAACTCTTCAAAGATGGGAAAGAGTTGTATTACCTGCCTGACTGCTTTGATAAAGAAGAGTATGTTGATTATGGATATTTCTCTGAGCTTTTGTTCGAGGAATCTCTTTGGGAAGCCGAGAAGTACCTAAAACATCTTGGTGGCAACTCATATCAATTTGAGCAAATCGGACATAAGCCAATTATTATTCAACTTTCACCAGAAGAATATGAAAAATATTTGGCAGTTGAGTGTCAAGTTATTCAATATCGAATAATGACTAAGTTCTTGAAAATATATAATTCTCTTAGAGATGAAAATTTTGATGGATCACTATTTGGCTTAAAAAACGACATTGGAGAAATACCAAAAACACTTCATCAATTTCTCTTTAAAAAAAGTGAACTGGTATAATGAATTAAGTAACGGATGATGCTGGTTGTCATTGACAATCAGTATCAACAAAAAAATCAATAATGGAAACAGTAAAAACTAATGTAAAGGAAATGACAGAAGATTTAGAGAGATTTTTTGATGAGATGTTTGATGAGGAAAAATTGGAAAAAACGATTAATCCTCAATTTGAGGGTTTAAAAGACCCTCAAAAGATTATTTCACATATTCAAGAGCTTAAAAGTGAAGTCCATACTAAAACTGAACATCAAGGGTTATTCGTTGTAAAAAGCGGCAATGAATGGTTAGAAGAAGCCAAACAAACTGCAATGCCTAAGATGCACTTTGGGGAACTCTGGTTTGAAAATGAATTATGTATTCTGTTTGCAGATACAAATCTAGGTAAGTCAATACTTGCTGTACAAATCGGAAATAGTATAAGTAAAGGTGAGCAAATTGAAGGGTTCAGGTTGGAATCTGAAAAGCAAGATGTTCTTTACTTTGATTTTGAGTTAACCAAAAAACAATTTGAGGTTAGGTATTCAATGGAAGTGGATAACAAAATCCTAATAGATCATTATCCTTTTGACGAAGGATTCAAAAGGGTAGAAATAAATCCTGACGCTAATTACCCCCCTAATATACCGTATGAGGATTTTTTAATTAATTCTTTCGAGAGGGAAATTGAAAGAACAGGAATAAAAGTTGTCATTGTTGATAATATCACTTTTTTAGGTAGTGAAACAGAAAAGGCAAAATATGCTTTACCACTTATTAAGAAATTGAAGGACTTAAAGACAAAGTACAATTTGTCAATGATGGTACTTGCTCATACACCAAAAAGAGACCTGTCCAAGCCACTTTCAGTAAATGACCTTGCTGGTAGTAAACAACTTATCAATTTTGCCGATAGTGTATTTGCCATTGGTGCTAATCCTGATGGAACAAGTACGAGGTATATCAAGCAAATCAAGGTTAGGAATACGGAAAAGAAATATGGAGCTAATAATGTTATCACCTGCAAAATAGATAAGCCCTATAATTTTCTTGAGTTTCAATTTGTCGGGTACGATATGGAGCATACCCACCTTAAAACTTCAAAGAATATTGATTGGGATGAGCAAAGACCAGAAGTTTTGCAGTTGAAAGAGCAAGGAGTATCAAATGTCAAGATAGCAGAAAGTTTAGGTGTGTCAGAAAGCCTAATAAGGAAAAAACTTAAAAAATGGGAATCAGAATAGTAATTCGCACCACCTCGCACTATTCGTACCGTATCAAAGGTGCGAGTAGTACGAAAGGGTACGACTTTGAATAACAAGAAGAAAAAAGAAAAATGGAAGAATATAGATATTCACTAGACCCAAGTAGTCATAAAGATTACTGTCCAGACTGTGGAGAAAAGAGATTTGTTAGATACATTGATAATGAAACGGAGAATTATTTACCTGAAGAATATGGTCGCTGTGACCGCGAAGATTCATGTCAATATCATGTGAATCCATATAAAGAAGGGTATCATTTACGTCATGACAGAAAATCAAATATGAATTATCGAACTGCACTAAATGCACCCATGAAACAAGTACATTATCCCTTAGAAGTTTTGGAGAATACAAGGTCTCATTATGAGAAAAATGTATTTATACAAAACTTGTTAAATAATGTGTCATATCCCTTTGAAGCATCAGACATTGAACAAGTAATTTCTATGTACCATTTAGGAACTATTAAAGATGGTTATATGCAAGGGTCACTAACTATACCCTTTATTAATGCTAATGGAGATATTAGAGCTATTCAGGCAAAGAGGTTCGATGGGTCTAACCACACCCTTCATACTAATTGGGTTCACTCTTTGATTGAAAAACGACATAAGAGACAAAGAACTCCTTTACCACAATGGGTTATTGATTACAAGAAGAATCAAAGTAAAGCGTCTTGTTTGTTTGGGGAACATCTTCTACCCAAATATCCAGATAACGTAATAGCACTTGTAGAAGCCCCAAAAACAGCCATATACGGTACACTATATTTTGGTTTCCCAAATCACTCATCAAATATGTTATGGTTAGCCGTGTATAGTAAAAGTAGCCTCAACTATGAAAGGTGTAAAGAACTCAAAGGAAGAAAGGTTATTCTTTTTCCTGACACTTCCAATAAAGGTCAAGCATTTAAAGAATGGTCAGAAAAAGCTCAAGAGCTGGAAGGACAGTTAGAAGGTAGCTCTTTCATAGTATCTAATCTACTCGAACAGTTCGCTCCGCCGGAGGATAAAGTAAAGGGATACGATCTAGCAGATTATTTAATTCTACAGGATTGGCAAACATATAGAAGAGCAGTCTAATTCAAATGGGAAGAGAATTTAATTCTCTTTTATAAGATTTCCAATTTGGCATAAAATTACTAAGAAGGGCTTTGAAATTATCGTTGTGGTTACGTTCAATGAAATGAGTTAACTCATGGACAATTATATATTCCAAACAATGTCTTGGCTTTTTCGCTAACTCAAGGTTTAAAAGTATTTTTCTTTTTTCAATACTACAAGAACCCCATTTAGTTTTCATCTTTTTTATATCCCAAATCTCACAACTTTCACCAGTTTTATCTTCCCAATATTTCAAAATATCTGGAACTACTGTTTTCAGATGACTTCTGTACCAGTCATTAAAAACCTTTTCTTTGGAAGCTATTGTTGTGTTGGGCTTAACATATAGCTCCAAGTAGGTTTTATTCTTAATCTTTATTTCATGTTTGCCGTATCGTTCTACTACATTTAGCAAATATCGTTTTCCATCAAAATAATGACTCTCACCTGTGATGTATTCTCTTGGGGTTTCCCTTAATTGCTCGTAGAAACTTTTTTGATGTTTTTTTATCCACCTAAGTTTTCCTATAGCGTAGAGCCGAATAGCTTCATCATTCAAGTCTACAGGGGCAGCGATACGAACTCTACCTGTCGGCGGATAAACAGACAAGTGCATATTCTTTATATCCTTTTTTACCACATCAATCGTAAGGTCTAATATAGTTATTTGCTCCTCCTTAATATTCATTTTGATTTTTTACAATCTCAAAAATTTCATCAACACTATACCCCTCTGGTAAAATGTGTTTAATGGCTATCTTAATTTTTTTCTCCTTTAACTTATTACCCCTAAAGTCTGCTTGTTTATTATACTTGATGACTTCATCCATAGCTATCGCTAATGCCTCATTTTGTCCTAGATTATCATACAAAGCCCTCTTTGCATTGGTATTTAGTTTACTTGGATAACTAGTTGTCTTATCTGGTCTTGTTACACGCTTTGTTAGTTCAATTATTTTGACTAAATATTCTCTATAATCTAAAGCTCCCCTCTTTCTCTCTAAAATCAACTCATAAAGTATTGTGGACATCTTTTCAAAATAGTGAGGATTGGTTGGTCGTTCAGTATTAATAACTTTAGCAATATTATTCTCAATGGTTTCTGCAACTGCCTCTTTATCTTTTCGGATGCCTTCAGGTAATGCCTTTATAAACTCATCCTCACCTCGTTCTACAATTAACTGAATTAAAGACAAGTCATCAAAAGCTGACACAACCTCACTTTCTTCTGCTCTTATATAACTATCGATTAAATGACGCATTGCTGGTTCAAAGCGTTTTAAATCTATATAGTCGCCACTTGACTTTTCAATCTCATCCCTAAGGTTTGTATAGAATTTTACCTCTTGTTTTATAGTTGAAATTTCGGCAAGTGAATACCCTGCCTCTTCCATTTCATTAGCAATATTAGCGTAGGCACGAATTAATGACACTGTATATTTATAGAGATGAGTTCTTACCTGCTCTGTATTTTTTAAGTCTTCTCGATTTTCAGACGTTCCGCAAAAGAAGCGTTGAAAATTTATTGTGTCTTGAGGATGTACAGGTTCACAAAGGGCTTTAATTGTTTCTCTAGCATTTTCTAGTCTCTCCTTTGCTTTTTCCAATCGATTATCTAAAAGTCCTTTTATATCGTCACTATCATATTCTCCAAAGGCTTCTTTTGTATAGTCATTTATAGAGTTTTCTAAACTTTTAAACAAATCCTTGTAATCAATAACATATCCGTACTCTTTACTTTCACCATCTAATCGATTTACCCTACAAATGGCTTGAAAAAGTCCATGATCCCTCATTTGCTTATCAATATATAGATAGGTTGCTGAAGGAGCATCAAATCCAGTCAATAACTTATCTACTACTATAAGAAGTTTCATTTGAGCAGGCTCTTCAATAAATTTCTTCTTAGCCTCAGACTCAAAATCCTCTGAGGATTTACCATTTAACATTTTCACGTAAGTATCATACTGCATTTTTTTCTCAGTATATCCCTCTTCTCCTATAAACTCATCTTTTATACTTTGAATATTGGGTTCATAAGATGTTACAATGGCACAACGTCTAAAGCCTTTTTGTTGGAAAAGTTCATAGTATCTACAAGCTTGATATATGCTACCTGAAACTAACATAGCATTACCAGTTCCATTATTTAATCGATCTCTCAATTCAAAATCCATTAATATATCGTCTACAATCCTGTATAAACGATCTTGGGAACTCAAAACTTTTTGCATTGTTCCCCAACGCTGTTTTAGTCTTCTTTTTGCAATGTCCGTAAGCCCTTTAGTCTTGGCATTAAACCATTGATCTATTTTCTCTTGGGAGGTTATATTCTGGTCTACGTTTCGAGCTTCATACCGTAAATCCAACACTACTTTATCATCAACAGCTTCATCAAATTTATACGTATGAATGTAAGTGCCAAAAACCTCTATACTTTTTTGCTTGTCCTTCTTTAATAATGGCGTACCTGTAAACCCAATGAAAATGGCATTTGGTAATATCTGTTTCATTGCCTTATGCAATGTTCCCGATTGCGTTCTATGACACTCATCTACAAAAACAAACAAGTTTCCTTTTGCCTTAAAATCCTTAGGTAGGCTATTTGTCAATTCGGTTGCAAATGAATTAAACTCAGATTCATTCTTATTCCCAAATTTATGTACTAAGGAACATACAAGCCACTCATTTTTTTCATTCAAGGTATTAATTAAATCCTGCCCACTTTTGGTACGATAAATTTGTTCATTTACGCCTTTAAATACCTTTTCTATTTGTTCATCTAATTCTTCTCTGTCTGTAATTAATAATACCCTTGCATCGTCCACATTACCTCTTAGCCACTTTGTAAGCCAGACCATAGTCAGGCTCTTGCCACTTCCTTGTGTATGCCAAATAATCCCCCCTTCTCGTTTTTTGATTCGTTCTTGGGCAGCTTTAATTCCGAAATATTGATTATGACGGCACAGTTTTTTTACACCCTTGTCATAAACAACAAAGTCGTGGATTATCTCCAAAAAACGTTGTTTTGAACATACTTGTGAAATGTGCTTTATTAATTTGTTCTCTTCTGTACTTTCCTCTTTCCATTGTAAAAAGTATTTCTCGGAAGTTTCAATAGTGCCATATCGCAAGCCCTCTGTTTCATTTCCAGCCATCACAAACTGCATAGTAGAAAAGAAAGAACCTATAATGTTTATCTCTTGATTTAATAGGTTTTGTCTAATTCCTTCAGTAACCCCAACGGTACTTCTTTTAAGTTCAATGATCCCTAGAGCAATACCATTTATGTATATGACAATGTCAGGTCTTTTTGTATGATTGCCACTAATGGTAACCTCTTCGGCTATAGCGAAATGATTGTTATATGGGTTTTTCCAATCAATAAGCCATACAGTCTCTTTATTCTCTCCTACATCAGGACGTATCTTAATTCCATATCTTAATAAAGAGTAAACTTCTTTATTAGCGTCATACAGACTCTTCCCACTACAATCTGTAGCAGCAATTAATTTATTTATAGCTTTTTGAATGAGAATATTTGGATAACCCTTATTATTCAGGTATCGAGTAAGAATTTCAGTTTCAACATTACTATTATTTTCTCGTTCTTTCCAGTCTCCTAGATAGTCATACTTTAAGCCCAATTCAAAATACTGAATCACCCTTTTTTGTGTTTCTCTTTCAAGATTTCCAACAGTATTTGAATTTGTCATAACCAAACTATTTATCTATTCGCGTATCATTAAATTTCCATGTCTCTAAAGCCAATTCTAATAGTATTGATTGACGTTTTACAATTGATCCTTTATCCCATTCTTTAAAAGAATATTGGCTATCATTTCTAAATTTATTTAGGGAAGTGTTTTTCCCTATACCATATTCGTGATTTAGTAAATTTGAAGTAACAACATCCGAACTTGAATATTCATTTTGTTTTTTCTCAAACCAATTTTTCGACAAATCATTGAAGTTATTAACTGCTTGGTTTATTTGACTTTCGATTAGGGTAACATTACCGAGCTTATAAACGAAATTGTTATAATCATCTTTATCTTCAAATTCTTCTGTAATAACATCGTTTTTGGGTGTTTGAGGCAGGATATGCTCCACCTGCAAACTATTAAAGAAATTATGTCCTTTAGCGGGTAATCCAGACTTTGAAAGAACAGTATTTTCTATTTTTCCCAATAGATAACGCAATCTGTATAAAGGATTATAAGAGCTGTGTCGGATATTCAAAAAGGTAGATTTAAACTCTCTAACTTTTTCAAAAATATAAGGTATCATCGTTTCGTTCAGAACAGTCTTAATTTCATCTATCGAATTAACTGCTCTTAACTCTAAAGACCACTTAGCAAAAAGTCTTTCATTATTTTTTGCTTGGATTCCAATGGTATTACTGTAAAAGAAAAAACTCTCTATTTGTTGGGCAAGGTATTCAATTTCGTCTTTACCTAAAGATATGTTGAGAGCGAGCAAGAGTACTAGGTGCTGTCTTGATTTATACTTATTAACGTATCCTATATTGGTAACATTAGGATAATCACCACCTTCCTTTATCATTTCAGTAGCCAAAACCAAATCAGAATAACGTTTCGATATTCTTTCTAATTCTCTAGCTAACTCTAAAGGTTTTGATTCATAGCTAGTTGCTTTTTTTCCTTCTTTAGAAATTATCCATTTGTAAATGTCATCTTCTCTTATAATACCATCATGGTAACGAGCCATAATGAAGTATCTCAGAAAACGAAGAGGGTTTTGTTGTTCATTACAAGACTGTAAGTTTGCATTAATATTTTTCCATGTTTCTTTTATTTTTTGAAAATCTAATTCAGAGGCTTGACTAAATAATAAGTTCTTTACCAAGTCCATTGCATTTAGTCCAGAGCCTCTTTGATTAATCGTTTCAAATATTTTTAATGCACTACTTAAATTTTCTGATTCAATGAGAACGAGTTCTATTTTAGTTAAAAAATACCTTGTAAATGTTATCAATCTATGAACCCCTTCTTTCAAATAACGCTCAAAGTGCGATTTTAATTTTTCAAAAGCTTGTTCCATCTTAATGATCGAAGTAGTCTTATCATCAGTATAATTATCGCCTACTATTAGCATATTTAGAAAATCCTTACTCTCAGCATACTGTAGCTCCAATCTAAGCATTGTCTCATCTGTATTGATGTCAAAATCAGACAGCAATTCTTCAACTGTTTGCAAATATTTCTTTTGCTTTTTATCAAGGTCTAATGGTTTTAGCAAATCTCTTATCGCACAAAGAGAAAGAATGATTGTTGTTAATCTCTGTTGCCCATCAATTACATCATGCTTGCCACCATTTTCTATTATTATCATTGAACCTATGAAGTAACTTCTTTGATCTTTTTGATTGGGTTCAAACTCATTATCTATATCAATAATAAACTGCTCCACTTGGTCATCAGGCTTCCAAACATACTCTCTCTGATAATCTGGAACAATGAAGAAGTAATCTTTTAATTTTGAGATGCTTTTTACATCGGCGTTAATTTCCATATTCCATTTGTTGATTTAGGCGAATAGCGTCTTTAGTTTACTAATTGTCGTTTCAATATTTTCATCAGAAAAAATAGGTCGCTTTAATTTAGGTCTCCATTCTTTATTGTTATTTATTAACTCCTTTACGGTTATGACATTCACAGAGCAGTTATCATTTTTCAAATCTTGAACTGCCATATCTACCGTAGCCAATAATTCCAATTGCTCTCGCTTGGTGTACTTGAATTGTTTTATCCATTGAAGGGTGCTTTCTCCATACCACTTTTTGAAATAATCGATTGCTTCTTTTACTTTATCTCCTGATAAAAAGTTCTCATACTTTTTGCCTTTGTAGATGGATATATGCTTTTTCACATAGTCATTTTGTATAGCAATTTTCTCTGCACCTCCATACCGAGTATTAGGCTTGTAAGGTCCAGCAGCCTTCTTTAAATAACCTGTGTCTTGTTCTTCTTTATAACGTTTAAGTAAATAGGAAACCTTAGTGTACATAAAACGGGTTAGGGGAAACTGCTTGCTTCCAAAAGCTTCAGCCATTGTACCAATTAAAACTGCATCGGTAAAATGTTCATTTCGTTTTTCAGATCGAGATTCTTTCTTAATTACTAACCGAGTTTTACCAGTTAGTAACTCTTGCATCATACCTTGTTTAATAGATTGTGTTTTTAGTAGTTGATGTTCTAAGGCGTCTATTTCAGCATCTAAATCGCTTAGGATTTGAGCGATGGCTTGTTGTTCAGCATCATTTAAGGGATATTTAATCTCTGTTTGATTAATTATGCCTGTATTTAGGTTCATTTGTGAACCTGTTTGTCCATTTTTAGACCAATCATCCTCAATAAATGTTAGGTAATAATAAAGAAATTCTTTTTCCAATTTTAAATCTCTGAAAACTACAAAACCATCATGAATACATACATTAATTTCAGTTATTATAGGTCTTCCAATAGTGGCACAGATACTCATAATTAAACTATCTGAACTTACAAACCTACTATTATTTATTCCTTGCTCTGAAAACTTCTGAACCGTTTTAGATAAAAATTTAGTCGATTTTGTTACATCTGAAATTCTAACCCAACCAACAGTAGATTTTTCATCAAACCAAATTGGGTTATTAATAGGTCTTGGTGATGCTCCTCTTTGAATAAATGCAATTTCTCCAAACTTCCGTGTTTCCCATTCTTCAGTAAAACCTTGTAATCGTTTTTTACCTGTCAACAATTCTTGCATTGCACCTTGCTTGATCGCTTTCTTTTTGGAAATGAGTTTTTTTAAGTCTTGTATGAGTTGGTCGGTATCACCTAATACATTTGCAATCTTTTTTTGCTCTTCTATTATCGGTGGAGCAGGAAATGTATAATAAACAAAGTCCTTTTGATACAAATGGTTTATTGTAGAACCTGCTGTAAGTTTCGTTAGAAAATCTGAAAAATGTACAGACCTAAGAATATAATACAGGTATTTAGGATAAAAACTTTTCTTAACTGGTCTTATAACAAACACACCACTATTCAGTGTTGTGGGTTTTATTATTTTATCAATAATCGCAACTTTACCAATTGTCCCATCTTTCGTAACAAGTATATCATTCACTTGAAGTTGAATGTATTTATCTTGGTCGTACCTTTCTTTTTCAACATAAACACAATTATTCCAATCTATAAAACCATTTAAAAAATCTGTTCCTGTTACAAGGTAATAATCACCAGAACTCATATACTCGGCAGTCGTCAAACCTTGCCAACCGATCCTTGCTTTAAGTATTGCCGACCTACCAAGATTGATGCTTACCCACTCATTAATCAATTCCATACCATCCCCATTTTTTGTAGGTGTTCAGCTACCTTGCCTTGCAGAATTTGTACCTGCTGCTCTATATACGGTAAAGGTTGTTCATACCGTTGAGCAAGCTCAACGATTCGATTTGTGAGCCGTTGGCTTATTTGATCTATTTCGGCATCTATACGTGACTTTAGCGAAGTAAGCCATTTGTCCTCGACAATTAAGGTTTTTATCTCTTCTTCACTTAACTGAGAGTACTTTTCATATACTTTTTGTTTGAGTGCTGATTGAGCTTCCTTTAACGTCTTTTTGTTGGCTGATTCTAAAGTCAATAGTTTTTCGTAAGAATGTAATATTTCATATTCATCTGAATAATCGGCTTCTCCTTTTATTTCTCTAAGACGTTTGGTTAAATCTCCTTTAGTGATATTGCCTTTTTCATTAATGACTTCTGTTAGCAAACCCTCATCTCCCGAATGCTCTTCTTTTAGTTCGGTCATTTCTGAAGTTAGAGATTCTAAATATGTCTCTATTGACTGAACTTGAAGTTGTTCTTCGGCTAAATAACGATTAATGATTAACTCAAAAGGTATCAACTCACTTACAAATTCACCTTTCTTTATTTTTCCATTTTTATCCTTGAAAGGTGTTAATGATGCTACCCAACCATCTTCCCAAATCAGATAACAGTCGTCTTTTAATACCTCGTTCCAATAATCCATCAAATGCTGGTAGATGTCATATGGATTTATAAGTGGCTTGTTTTGATAGTGTTGTATTAAACTTTCTGAAATATTGCTTATCAACTGCTTAGGACGGGTTTCTTCATTAATTCCCCATAATGAAGATTTGTTCTTTTTCACCCACCGGGTAAAGACCTTATCTAAGGTTTTGCGATAACCCATGAATTCAGAGTGGTCAAATATGGTTTTCTTAATGTTTTCCTGCTGCACAATTAGGGAATTGTAGCCATTACGTTTAGCAGACTTAAACAATTGCTTCTTTAAATTTGGATAGACTTCCCAAAATGGCTGTAAGGTGTCCACATCACGATTTGGAATATCACCTAACAAATGGGCTTCAATATCTTGAATATCTTCTTCAATTTGACCATCTATGTATCGAGGTATGTTTAGGTTAAAATCGTTATTCTCAACCTCTTCATAGTCCACCATCCTAGAATATTTTTCAACTTCTTGAAAATTGTTGAAAACATCTACAATTTTATGTATGTCTTGTTCCCTTAATCGATTTTTGTTGCCGTCTTTTATAAAACCTTTACTTGCATCAATCATAAAGATGCCCTTTCGAGTAGCAGCATTTTCCTTGTCAATTACTATTATACAGGCAGGAATACCAGTACCATAAAATAGATTAGCAGGTAAACCAATAATACCTTTAATCAATCCTCTATTAATGATATTGGTTCTTATAGTTGCTTCTGCATTTCCCCTAAACAAAACACCGTGCGGTAAAATGACTGCACCTTTGCCGTTGCTTTTTAATGATCGTATTATGTGAAGCAAAAAAGCGTAATCTCCATTTTTGTTGGGAGGAATCCCAAAGCCGTCAAATCGTTTATGTATGTCATTTTGTGGGTCAAATCCACTAGACCAAGATTTTACAGAAAACGGAGGATTTGCAATACAAAAATCAAATCGCTTTAAATCTTCTCCATCCTTATGAATTGGGTTGGACAATGTATTACCTTGAACAATATCCTGAACTGCTTCTGGATTATTGTGAAGCACCATATTCATTTTAGCTAAAGCAACAGTTGCGTTGTCTTTTTCCTGTCCATATATAGTCAATCCGTTTGGTGCTTCATCGTTCACTTTCAGGAGTAACGAAGATGATCCACAAGCAGGATCGTAAACAGTTTGAGACTGTGAAGTGGCATTATCTACACCGATAATTTTTGCCATTATGCGTGAGACTTCCGCAGGTGTATAAAATTGACCTTTGCTCTTACCCGAATCTTTAGCAAAGTTTTGCATTAAATACTCGTAAGCATCTCCTAATAAGTCATCATCTTCAGCTCTATTATTACTGAAATCAAGGGCAGGGTTTTCAAAGATAGCTACTAGCTTACTCAATTTTTGAACCAACTCTTTCCCTTTACCTAACTTATCCTCATCATTGAAATCTGCCATTTTTTGCAGCATATCAAAACCGTTCTCTTTATCAATAGGTGCAAGCACTTTTTTATTGATATAATCACCTATATCATCCTTACCTTTCATTTTTACCAAATCGCCAAAACTTGCTCCTTTGGGAATTGTGATTAAAGCATCCTCATCATTTGCATATTTGTCAGATACATATTTTATAAAAAGTAGAGGTAGTATATAGTCCTTATACTGAGAAGCATCCATGCCTCCTCGTAATTCATCACAGCTTTTCCAAAGCGAACTATATAATTCTGATTTTTTTACTGCCATTGCTTATTCTTAAAATTCTATTTTGACTCTTCCCTCTAAGCCTTTTTCAACTATTTCAATTAGCGTATGAATTTTGATGTTATCGCCTTCCTTACTTTCAATTCTTGAAATATAACTTCTCTTCTTCCCAACCTTTAACGCAAGCTCTTCTTGGGTTAAATTCTTTTGCTTTCGAGCTGATTTTAGTATTTCTCCAATGTTCTTTTTCATAATCAGAAATTTGAATTGTCAAAATGGTAGTGCGAATGTAACTTAAATGTTGCACTACAAGAAGCTAGAAGAAAACTAAATGGGTGTTAGCACATTAATTGTTAACCAGTTTGGTAATAAGGCTAAATAACTTTGACAAGCTTGGTTTCTTCGCCTTGCTCATTAACTAAGATTAGTTCAGTACGTGTAAGGCTTGTGATTTGATATACTTCCAGGCTACCATCATTAGTATCTGTCAAGGTCAATTCATCACAGCTAGACTCTATTTCATAATTAAAAATCCATGTACTTAAAGTGCCGTTATTCTCCTTGTCGGCTTGTGTTGAACTGACGTACAACATTAACCCTTCCTCTCCCGGAATAAACCAGTAGAAGTCTCGATAGCAGTTATTGTAGCACTTCCATTTCTTGCCTGATATTCCACAATGATTTTCATACGATAGTGGT
>JAHDGD010000091.1:8585-15205 GCA_020627825.1 Saprospiraceae bacterium | reverse complement strand
TAACCATAGCGATGCTATGATAAATCTTCCAAATCACCTGATTTTATAGTATTTTTACCCCTCATAACAAAGCTCTAATGCATAATTCGGGATTACCGGATGAAATAAAGGCATTTCTTGTATGCTTTTTGAATAGACCATTTCAATTGTCTGAAAATAGAGGCATTTTTTGATGATATACCAGCATGCAATTTTCCATTATGCGAACCTTGCTCCGTAAGCACTGGATGTGCCCAATACATATCAATCACCCCCCTTGAGATCATATCATTATGCCACCAGTCGATTACTGTATGGCATTTCTTTGTTTGCAAATCCTCTAATATAGCTATGGCTGCTACTCGATCCATCAAATATGCCCCAGCTGCTCTACCTTGCCCTTTTTTATATAACAATTTATTGTTTTGACGTTCGGATCGTTTTGGAAATCGTAAAGTTGTATTTTCTAATGAAATAATAAAACCAGGATCCAGCAATTCAGCTTCCTTAAGTACGGCCTCCACTTTTGGGCGAAAGCCCCCCACTCCTCCTAAAAAATAGGGATCATTTTCAAAAAATACTGCATATTGATCACCATGATCTATCATCTTTCGATATGCCAAAATGTGATTCAAGGTGCACGATAACACTCCTATTGACAAAACATCACGAATCGACGACGTGAAAAAACGATTTATATCTTCCTCTTTCCATACAGCAGGATCACCATCTGTTATAAATGTGAACGGAATATGTGTTTGCGGTAAAAGTTCTCGGAGCCTTGATTCATGACCTTCATACCCTTTTAAGGCATGAATAATGTATAGGTGATCTACAGTGGACATTATAGGGTAGAAATATATTCCTTCAGCCCATTTAGCAACATTTGTACCGCCATGATAAGAAGCAACATTCCCATTAGTTTCTCAAGTGCAATAAGCCCTTTTTTACGTAAAATCCTGAACAATAATGGGGAACTGAACAATATCAATGCTGTTATTAACCAAGCTATTCCCAATGAAGCTAATATCTCCAATTTATATTCTGCTTGATTTTTCGACATTACTAATAATGTGGCCAAAGCCGACGGACCAGCCACCATAGGCATAGCGATCGGCACGATAAAGGGCTCGCCGGTTGCAGCAAAAACATTCCCTCCTTTCGCAGGTGGAAAGATTAACTTCAAGGCAATGATGAGGAAAATCAATCCCCCAGCTATCGAAACCGAACTTGTTTCTAAGTGAAATAAATTCAAAAATTGTTGCCCCGCTAATAGGAAAGTTACCAAGATGATTAACCCGAAAATCATTTCTCTTACAATGATTCTTCGATGCTTTTTCCGGTCAACATCTTTAAGAATCGTCAACAATAATGGCACATTCCCGAACGGATCGAGGATAAAAGTGAGCACTAATGCAGTAGATAATATAGAAAACCCTTCATTCATAGAACAAAGGTCGTTTTAATTAAAATCCCAATCAAATATCCTTCAAACAATTTACATAAAGTTAATCTTGATCCTACAGAAATCATTGCGCTCCTTCCATTTTCTCTTCACGATAATAGTACCTTTGCAAGAAAAAAGAATGACGTTCGACGATCTGAATCTGAATAAAAACTTAACCAAAGCACTAAAGGAGCTAGGTATTACACACCCTACTAGTATTCAATCAAAAAGTTTTTCTACGATCATGAGCGGAAAAGATGTTGTGGGAATTGCTCAAACAGGCACAGGTAAAACACTCGCTTTTTTACTTCCCGTCTTGCGTATGTGGACCTTCGCAAAAGATCGATTTCCACAAATTCTGATCATCGTCCCTACTCGAGAATTGGTCATGCAAATTAAGGAAGAACTGGACAAGCTGAACCAATTTACCAACTTCGTCACCGTGCCCGCTTATGGAGGTGCCAACATAAAAAATCAAATGGCAGAAATCGAACTGGGTTGCGATGCGGTCGTCTCTACCCCTGGTAGACTGCTAGATCTTTGCTTGAAAGGTGCATTGAAATTGAAAAACATCAAACGTTTCATCATTGACGAAGTAGATGAAATGTTGGCACTGGGATTTTTACCCCAACTCAAACGTGTCATCGACTTCCTTCCTGACAAAAGACAAAACTTGCTTTTTTCTGCTACCATGACCGAAGAAGTAGAAATGGTTATAGAAGATTTTTTCAATAGACCCGTTCGGATAGAAGCTGCTCCTATGGGCACTCCTCTTGAAAACATCGATCAAAGTCTCTATTACGTCCTTAATTTCAACACGAAAATCAACCTGCTCAAACACCTTATTGCAGATAAAAACACCTTTACAAAGGTCTTAATCTTCACGGATACAAAGAAAAAAGCAGATCTTGTACACGAAGAAATCCTTGAGCTATACGAAGAAGAAACAGGTGTTATCCACTCCAACAAATCACAGAACTATCGATTCAATTCCGTCAACAGTTTTGCAGAAGGAACCTATCGATTACTGATTGCAACTGATATCGTAGCTCGTGGAATTGATGTTTCTGAAGTATCTCATGTGATTAATTTCGATATTCCTGAATCTCCTGAAAACTACATCCATAGAATAGGAAGAACAGGAAGGGCTGACAAAAGAGGGATCGCTATTTCGTTTGCCAAAGAAGCAGAAATCGAAGCTTTAGCTTCAATTGAGAAATTGATGAAAACGACCATTCCGATCTTGGAATTTCCTGAAGACGTGCCAATTAATGAGGTGTTAATCGAAAGTGAAATGCCGAAATATAAAATGAAAAACATTGAAGTCCGTCGACGAGATGCAGCTGCTACCAGCCAAGGGGCTTTTCATGAAAAGAAAGACAAGAATAAAAAAGTGAATAATAAGGTGCGGTATGAAGAGAAGATGAAAATGAAGTACAAAAAACCCAAAACTAGAGGAGCAAAAAAGAAAAATAAGAAAGGAAAGAAAATTCGCTAAATCCGAATAACATTAACATAAAAAAAATAGCGCCACCTATTTCATTCTAGAAAATAGGCAGCGCTAAGACTCTCACTACATTTTTTTGACAGTTTTGCGAACTGTATTTATTTTTCAAGTCTGACAGGTAGGACAAATGTCTTTCCTATAAAATCGTCAGAAACGTCTAACTTTTTGTAGTTCAACAATGTTTTTAAGGTTGCATCATACTCTGCATCATTCGTACTGATGACCAAGACTTCTGACGTCGGCATAATCATTAATTTCACAATGATAGATTTTTCACTATCGATTTTCTCGAATGCATCGCTATCTAAGATTAATGAACTTAATTGAGCTTGTAACTCTGCATTTGTTTTTACTGGTTCAGTTGCGAAACTTGCTGTTAAAAAGCTTACTGAAAAAAGTGCGACTACTAAAAATGACTTTAATGTTTTCATAAAAATTTAATTTGTTTGTTGTTTGTTAATTACACTCTAAAGACGGCACTTCTCTCTTATGGGTTACACTCTTTTACTCCAATTTAAGGTTGTTATCGACAAACGAACATTCCCACAAGACCAATCGAAAAAAAAAGAAGATGACGAGTAGTAAAAAGTTTTTTCTATTGCTTTTGATGTGAAAAAGGCAATAGGTTTTCTTTCTTTTGTGTTAAAGAATGAATACCAAGTACATTCTATTTAATCTGCGGGTAAATTGACTGTACTTTTGAAATTTAATCCTTTTACATTGAGAATATTCACCCTACTTACTTTATACTTCATCTTTGGCATACCTTTCATTAGTTCTGCTCAAGAATTTACACTTCAAGATACGTTGAGAGGAAGCATTACAGCTGAACGTGCATGGTGGGATTTAACTCACTATGATTTAACTGTAGAAGTTTTTCCAAGGTCAAAAAGACTCAGTGGCCATAACATCATTTCTTTTCGTGTATTAAAACGGGATTCTATTCTACAACTGGATCTTCAGGATACGATGTTTATAACTCAGGTGTTTTATGAAAAAGAAACATTACATGTTGAAAAAATTGGAAACGCACATTTTATCCATTTTCCTTATACCTTACAAGTTGATTCATCGTATCAACTTCATGTGTTTTTTGAAGGTACTCCAAAAGAAAGTAAAATGCCACCTTGGGATGGTGGGTTGACTTGGACGACAGATCGAGAAGGCAATGACTTCATTGCAACATCAGTTCAAGGTGAAGGGGCTAGTCTATGGTGGCCATGCAAAGATCATATGTATGATGAACCGGATAGTATGACAATGCGTGTTATTGTACCCAGTGGAATCATGGACATCAGCAATGGTCGTTTACTTGCTATAGATTCACTAAAGCAGAACAGAGTACAATATACTTGGAATGTAGTGAATCCCATCAATAATTATGGAGTGAATATAAACGTAGGAAATTACGTACACTTTCATGAACAATACGAAGGCTTAAAAGGGAATCTGGATTGTGATTATTACGTATTATCATATAATGAAGACCGTGCTAAGCAACAATTCCTGCAAGTGCCTATGATGTTAGAAGCATTCGAACATTGGTTTGGGCCATACCCATTTTATGAAGATGGATTCAAACTCGTAGAAGTACCATATCTTGGAATGGAACATCAAAGTTCGGTCACCTATGGGAATGACTATAAAAATGGGTATAAAGGGAGGGATTTAAGTAGAACTGGTTGGGGGTTAAAGTTTGATTTTATCATCATTCATGAAAGTGGTCATGAATGGTTCGCGAATAATATTACCTACAAGGACATTGCAGATATGTGGATCCACGAATCTTTTACAGCGTATTCAGAATCACTTTATCTAGATTATCATTTTGGAAAAGAGGCAGGGCGCGAATATGTAAGAGGGACAAGAGTAAATATTCAAAATGATAAACCCATAATAGGAAAATATGATGTCAATCATTCAGGATCTGGAGACATGTATTACAAAGGATCCAATATGTTGAATACGATCCGATCTATTATTGATGATGATGAATTGTGGCGTAATATACTAATAGGATTAAATGATACCTTTTATCACCAGACCGTTACGACGGAGCAAATAGAATCCTTTATCATTGAAAAAAGTATGTTTGATCTTCAATCTACTTTCGATCAATACCTAAGAACAACCGATATTCCTGTCCTAGAATATTATCTTACTGAGGATCGACTGCATTTTAGGTGGACTAATTGTTTAGAATCGTTTAATATGCCAGCCGAAATAAAAAGTAAAAGAACAAGTCTTAAGATTTTTCCATCCACAGAATGGGATTATATTGAAATCAATCCGAGTGAGCGTAAATGGAAGCTAGAAGAAAATTATTATGCAGAATTTAAAGCAGTAAAAAGCAGAAAATAATCTTTGAAAAATCCGCATGGAGAAAATACGTTCCTTTTTAAAACAATTTCCTTTATATGAAGAACAAGAGTTTGAGGCATTGCTTCCTCATCTGACGACTAAGAATTTGAATAAAGGAGAGTTTTTATTGAGACAAGGCAAAACAAGTCGTCATATTGCCTTTATTGAACATGGATTAATGCGCTTATTTTACATAAGAGAAGATCGAGAAATTACGAACTGTTTTTGTAAGGAGTCGACTTTTATCACTTCGTTTCAAAGCTTCTTAACCGGTCAGAAGAGTGATTTCGCTATTCAAGCTGTAGAACCGACAAAACTCATTCTACTTTCTAAAGATACCCTAGATACATTATATAAAAGGCATGTATTCTGGCAGCAACTGGGTCGAGTTACTGCTGAAAAGGAATACATAGAAAGAACCTGCTATCAAAGATTCATTAATGATTTATCGGCAACAGAGCGTTATGAAAAAGTATTGAAGGAAGAAAGCGAGCTCCTACAGAGAGTGCCTTTGCGTGATCTAGCGAGTTATTTACAAATCACACCTGAGACCTTAAGTAGAATACGAAAAGATATTGCTGGAAATTGATGTAGATCAATTTTTTAGTAAATCTATGATATCATCTTTGTCCTAAAAAGCAATATGGACATTTTATTTATCACGGCCATTTTAGGTCTTACTTTATTTATGATTCTTGCAGTATATGATGGTGTTTATTTGCACTTATGGAAATTCGAATTGTTTCAAAGAAAAGAAAGTGCCAACGAACACCTTATGCATACTTGGAGAGCTATTTTATTCCCATTTATTCTCTGTTTACTTTTAATTAATGAGCAAGAAGTAGGCTTTTGGATAGGATGTGTATTATTTGGCATTGACTTACTAATACTAGGACTAGATGCCTACGTAGAAGAAGATAGTCGGTCGTTTATGGGAGGACTACCACGGTGGGAATACATCGTGCATTTGTTTGCGAACAGTTTGCATTTTGGATCTTTTTTACTGCTTATTTTGACAAGAATACAATTCAACGGAAGTACTCTTTTCTATTCGTATTCTTTTCTTGATGGCAGGTATTATCCTTTGGTAAAAATGATTGGAATTCAATTTATTCCAGGATCAATTCTTCTAGCAGGTGTTCATGTATTTCTCATTACAACGAAAGGCAAAAGAATATGGGCAAACCTACGGAAGAAAGTCGTTTGTTGTTAAACGGAATGCTATCTTGCTATCTTTTTTGGGCTCGAGCCCAAAAATTCTTAAAGCATGGTTTTCCATTTATAATGTTCAGGTAAATGATAATAGATGGTAAGATATATAGGTGG
>JAHDGD010000091.1:0-8485 GCA_020627825.1 Saprospiraceae bacterium | reverse complement strand
TGGTAAGATATATAGGTGGCAAAGGATAACGAGTATCGTAACTTAAACAAGTATTTACCCGAATTCGGGATTAATTGCGAGCTAGTAATTCCGAACTCAGGTTATTACAATATTTCATTCAAAAGAATGCAAGTATAAAATAGAATTCATGAAAAGATTACCTTCGTAAAGATGCTTGAAAATCTTTCATCATCTTATCAAAAGCCGCTTTACCTTGACCTGTCAATTCCAATTGTAGAGAATTTTCGTTTTGTTTGATTTTCAGTGTTTTCTTTACGAATTTAAAATTATCAGATTGATTATAAGCTATTAAGACCACTTCTTCTCCAAGTGGCATTTGAATTTTCTCTTTGCCAATAGAATTACGTAATCGATACGTGCCATCACTATCTTTTTGAAAGGGGATAACAGTTTTCCTATTTGCGAATGCTAAGACCATAATAAAATCCTCATAATCTTGTGATGCTTCAATTTCAAAAGGAGCAACTGATGTCATATTTGGTGACCTCATAAAAGCGTCAACATTTGCCCATAAAAGACTATTCATATCAATTAAATAAGACCTTATCAGCGAATCTCTGAAAATAAATCGCTGAAATGAGCTCGTATCAGAAGAAAATCCTTCACTTGGAACGATAGTACTGCAATCAAAAACCGAATCCATTTCACTTTCCCCAATTCCTTGCAAAGCTGATTGATTTTCGATGAAAGCATAAATAGCTTTTATATCTGAATCTGTTAAAAAAGGAAATGAAGTCATAACAACCTTACGGTACTTGGTATAAGTGCATAAAGCGAGAGAATCACCACTTGCTATCATATTGATAGAATTTCTTGTAAAATCATTCAACCAATCTTTATCCCTATATAAATGTACATTTCCTAGTGCCGGTCCTGTTAAATTTTGTCTAAGATTTGAAGCATGACAACTCGTACACAAGCTGGTATACAACGAATCGCCCAATGAGATTTCTTCACTATTACTGGCAAATACTTTAGTGTTTGTCTTGTCCCATGTTATGATCTCATCATCTACACTTGGAGTAAATATATACATATGGGGATGTACACTCTGGGTGGGAACCTTAAGTTGAATTGGTTTTAGAAGAGACGCACTTTCATTTCCATAAACTTTGAATCGAAACATTCCTCCACTTTCTAGCATTTGGCCATCGCTGCTGATCGTATACATTTCGTTGAGAATCATGTCAGCTTGATCAAGAATCTCAACAAAACCTATAGCAACTTTATTATTGCTAAGGCAAGGAAATGTGTTGGCTTGAATAGTTATTTCAGCTCCACTTTTGCTCCATAAAGTAGTGTCTCGATCACAAATAATTTCGAATTTTTGGTATTGATCATCCTTTACGTCAAATTCTCGTTTCTTATCGCTTTTGCATGAAACAATCATAATTAAACTTATTAGTATTAAATGAGACCTATTCATGAAGATGTATTTTTTGTATTACTCAATATAAAAAAATCGAAACATTTATCTCTTTTGGGCTCGAGCCCAAAAATCATCCATCTAAAGACATCCCTACACCTCTTTCAACTTCCATTTACCGGTCCTAAACCAGAAGAAACTAATAATGCAGATCAGTACCTCTGCTGAAGTAATTGCAATCAGCACCCCTTTTGGGCCCCAGCCCAATAAAACGGCAGTGGTATAAGCAAATGGTAGTTGAAATATCCAAAAACAAATAAAATTAATGATGGTAGGTGTATACGTATCTCCTGCTCCATTGAAGGCTTGTGTCAACACCATTCCATATGCATAAAAGAAATACCCTATAGCAACAATCTGCAAACAGATGGCCCCAAATTTCAAGACCGATTCTTCTTGCGTAAAAATCCCAATCAATGTAGGGGCTGCAACTAAATAGATAATGCCCACAGCAGTCATAAATATGGCGTTATATTTACCTGTGATCCACACCGATTTCTCTGCACGGTCTGGTTTTTTAGCACCTAAATTCTGACCCACTAATGTAGCTGCAGCATTACTCATTCCCCAGCTCGGCATAAAAGAAAACAACATCACTCTTATCGCAATCGTATACCCAGCGACAAAATCAGTCCCAAAAGTCGACATGATCCGCATGAGAAAAATCCAAGACGATGTACCTATAATAAATTGACCAATCCCTCCTAAACTCAACTTCACCAAGTTCCACATCAACTTCAAGTCTAATACCAGCTTGTTCCAGCCCAACTTGATCCTAGAATATCCGAAAAACAAAATGTACAATTGAGCTAAAACAGCAAGTGTCCTTCCTGTCATCGTTGCCATCGCAGCACCTGTCACGCCATATCCTGGTATAGGTCCCCAACCAAAAATCAAGATGGGATCAAGGCAAATATTCAATAAGTTCGATCCGATCAAAATCCACATTGCAATAGAAGCCTCACCTGCTCCACGAAAGATCGCATTGATTAAAAACAACAGCAAAATCGTCACATTCGATCCGAGGATGATCTGTGTATACCGGAAACCTGATTCCACTACGGATGCCTCAGCTCCCATCAAACGAAGAATATCTTTTGCATAAAAGATTCCCAAAAAGCCAATAATCAGAGAAACAAAAACACCTAGAAAAATAGCTTGAACAGCTACTTTCTCTGCACCTTGCTCGTCTTTCTCCCCTATACGTCTTGCCACCATAGCAGTTGCTCCCATACTCAATCCAATCCCCACTGCATACACCAAGGTAACTACAGATTCTGTCAGACCTATAGTGGCTACAGCGTCCACACTAACGGATGAAACAAAATAAATATCCACCACAGCAAAGACCGATTCCATAAACATTTCCAAGATCATAGGAACAGACAACAGAAAGACCGCGCGGCCTATTGATCCCGAGGTAAACTCCTTTTCTTTTCCGAATAAGGCATCTTTAAATAAACGAAGTATATTTTTGATAAGCATTAGTTTGTACATGTAAAGATATGCCGAATTACGAGTAATGCAATTACATATATATATTACCATTTACATCTTAGAATGTAAATAGTATAAAACAAAAAGGACCATTTCTTTTCGAAACAGTCCTTTTTTTATTTGAAAGATTAATCTCTTTTCCTGTTATCTCGTCTATCGCCGCCTCTTCTATCTCCACCTCTATGATCTCTTCTTCCGCCACGATCGCCTCTTTCTCTTGGCTCTCTTTCTACATATCCTTCAGGTTTTGGTAAAAGAACTTTTCTTGACAATCTGAACTTCTTAGTTTTTGGATCTATTCCAATCAACTTCACTCGAACATCATCTCCTTCTTTGAAAACAGTTGACACGTCATTGATTCTTTCCCATGCAACTTCGGATACGTGTAATAATCCACTTTGTCCGTAGAAATCTACAAATACACCGTAAGGCATTACAGAAGCAACTTTTGCATCGTATTCATTTCCTACTTCAGGTACATGAGTGATTTGTTCGATCTTCGCCACAGCAGCATCAATATTTGCCTTATTATTGCTGGAGATTTTAACAACACCCTCATTTCCTACTTCTTCTATAGTGATCGTTGTATTAGTCACTTCTTGAAGCTCTTGAATCACTTTTCCACCTGAACCAATTACGGCACCTATGAAACTCTTATCGATTCTCATTTCTACAATACGAGGAGCATGATCTTTGAAATCAGGAGCTGCCTCACTGATTGTCTTTGCCATTTCACCTAAAATATGTAATCTACCTTCTTTTGCTTGCTGAAGTGCTTTCTCAAGTGTTGCATACGGAAGACCATCAATCTTAATATCCATTTGACAACCAGTTATCCCTTTCTCAGTACCCGTAACTTTGAAATCCATATCTCCTAGCGCATCTTCATCACCAAGTATATCAGATAATACAGCTATGTTTTCACCATCTGAAATCATCCCCATTGCAATACCTGAAACTGGAGCTTTTATTTTGATACCAGCATCCATCAAGGCCATAGACCCAGAACAAACTGTCGCCATTGAAGAAGATCCATTCGATTCAAGAATATCAGTAACCAATCGAATCGTGTATGGATTCTCGTCTGGAAGAACTTGTCTCAATGATCGAGCTGCAAGATTTGCATGTCCTACTTCTCTTCGTCCAGGGCCTCTCATTGGTTTGATCTCCCCTACTGACAATGCAGGGAAATTATAATGAAGGATGAATTTTTCAAAGTAATGATCAAGTGCTGTGTCAATCATCTGCTCATCAAGCTTAGTTCCTAGTGTTAATGTTGTCAATGCTTGCGTTTCACCTCTAGTAAAGATTGCAGAGCCATGCGTCGCTGGCAAGTATCCTATTTCTGTCCATATCGGTCGTACAACATCAAGTTTTCTGCCATCTAAACGAATAGACTCATCAAGAACCATTCGACGAATGATTTCTTTTTTGTTTTTACCGTAAGCTAATGAAACATCACCACCGTGCTCTTCCATCCACTCTTCTCCTTGTTCTTCTGTTAACTCTTCGTTCAATGCATCTTCAATCTCTGAGAATCTTTCTTTTCTTGTGTGTTTATCGAGGAATGCTTTTGCAACCTCGTATATTTTATCATTTGTTTTGTCCTTAACAATTTTAAGAACATCTTCATTGATTTCGTGTGGTACAAATTCTCTTTTAACAAGTGCTTTTTCACCAACTTTTTCAGCAAGATCAAGTTGTGCTTTGATTTGTACTTTTATAGCGTCGTGTCCTATTTTGATTGCTTCCACCAATTCCGACTCATCTATTTCTTTACCTTCACCTTCTACCATCATTACATTCTCCATAGTAGCTGCAACAATAATATCTAAGGTACAATTTTCAAGTTCGCTTCTCTTCGGATTCACCACATAATTACCATCTATCTTTGCAACTCGCACTTCCGAAAGTGGTTCTTGAAAAGGAATGGGGCTTACAGCCAAAGCTGCACTAGCTGCTAATGCTGCATATGCATCAGGAAGTACATCTTCTTCCGAAGAAATTAAGTTGATGATAACTTGCGTTTCGTTCATGTAACCATCAGGAAACAACGGACGGATAGCCCGATCAACTAGTCTGGATGTTAAAATTTCATAATCTGATAATCGTGCTTCTCTCTTAAAGAAGTTGCCTGGAATTCTTCCTGCTGCGGCAAATTTTTCTTGATAATCAACTGAAAGGGGGAAAAAAGCTTGACCTTCTTTTGGTTTCTTTGCTGAAACCACAGAAGCAAAAAGCATTGTGTCTCCTACTCTAACTACAACAGAACCATTAGCTTGAGTCGCTAATTTACCTGTTTCAATGATCACTTCTTGTCCACTCGGTAGGTTAAATGAACTCGTGATTGGAATTTGTCCCATAAAAATTTATCTATCTGTTTAAAAATAAATGGAGTAAAAAACCGCAAGAATCAATTTTGGGAAAAGATTGATTCACTCCATTTTTTGTCGCAAAAAAGAAAGGGAAGCAGTGTGCCTCCCCTCTTTAAAATTATTTTCTTATACCTAACTTCGCTATTAGCTCCCTGTATTTTACAATATCTTTCGAAGCTAAATAAGCCAATAGTTTTCTTCTCTTTCCCACTAATGTGAGCAGAGTCCGTCTACATGAGTGATCTTTCTTATTTTCTCTAAGATGCGCAGACAAGCTGTTTATTCTGTATGTGAATAACGCAACTTGACCCTCTGTAGATCCGGTGTTGTTAGCATTTCCGCCATATTCAGCGAAAATTTCTTGTTTCTTTTCTTTTGTTAAATAAATTGCCATTTTTTACATTTTTACCATTAGTGATACTACAATCATTTATAGCGTCCGCAAAGGTAAGCATAATAGTCGAATTTCTGCAACATGATCCTCTTTAATTTAGTATTTATTTACATTGATTAGGGCAGTGCCTTCGGCCCAGGCTGATCCGCAATTTCACTTTTCGTTCATCCCTTTGGGACTCCGCTTTGCGGAGTTGCTCCCATCCTTACTGCAAATACATTTCACATAAGAAAATCATTTTCATCTTTACATAAAAATGCATCGACATAATGTTGATTTAGTCAAAAGAAATTTACATTCTGTTTTAAATCAAAAAAATCTTAAAAAAATATCTTGCACCATTTAAAATCAAAATGGCATTTTTGAATATTTGGCAAATCACACAAAAGTCCAAATCAATTTTTTTTCACTCTTTTATATTATCTTCTAAATGAATATATATGTATATCATTTCTAATCATTTGAAAATACTTTTTACCTATTTGTCACTTGTTTTACAATTCTCTTTTATTCTGCAACAAAAGAATTTTAACAAATAATATTTGCATGTTTTGTCGCAATTGCGCTATATTGGTATAGCTTATTGTGTTTTTCATGTAATTGAATACCAATATTTTAACCTCATCCCTTCCTCAAAAAACCATCTGTTCAGCAATTATTTGTTGACATAATTCATGTCAACTTATACTACTTAAACCTACATGATCTTAATCTCAAAGATTGGATCTATTATTTTACCAACCTATTTGATATGAACAAACTATTACTACAAAAAAGAAAGCTTGGCAATCTTTCAAAAATCTGCCTATTTATTTTACTTAGTGTAGGAATTTCCTATAACACAAATGCTCAATGCACCAATAATACCAGTCAATATCCTAGTGGATCCATAACAGTTAATCCTGATGGTTTATTAACTACAATCAATACGTGTAATTACTTATCTGAATTTTCAATTATTACTGGAATAGTCGCTGGCTCAGACTATGAATTTACGGTAACATCATCTGGTTATATTACGATAGAACAGGGCGGAGTTGTTTTAAATCATGGGACTACACCTGTTACTGCAACTGCTACCGATGGAACAGATATCAAAGTGTATTGGAATGTCGATGCATCTTGTGCGACTGCATCAAGCTGTGAAACAACAACTGTCCAATGTGTATCATGTACCCCTCCACCACCTCCTTCCAATGATGCATGTATAGATGCTATTTCTATTTCTTCAGGACAGATGATGAGCGGCTCAACTACAACAGCGACTAATGTAGAGAATTTAACATCGTGTTCAGGTGGAACAGCAGGTTCTGACTGTGCAGCAGGAGTAAATGACGGAGGAATAGATTTTGGGGCAGGAGTCTGGTATGTATATACTTCTGAAGCAACTGAAACTATCACATTTGAAGTAACTGGCTTTGATACCGAGTTACAAGTTTTTACTGGAACATGTGGATCACTGACTTGCGTTGCTGGAGATGATGACAGTTATTCAGGTGGATGTTGTGGATCTCAAGTATGTTTTGAATCTACCGCTTCATTTGCTCCAGTAGACTATTATGTGTATGTAGATGGACATGCTTCAAATACTGGGGATTTTGATTTTACTGTGAACACCATGGTACTTCCACTTGATCTTGTTGAGTGGACTGGCTCTTCAACAAAAGATGGCAATAAGCTTTCTTGGACAACAATGAATGAAATAAATACGTCTCATTTTTCAATTGAAAAATTATATGAAGGAAATACTTGGCGATCAATAGGAACAGTTGAAGCTAATGGGATAAGTCACGAAGCTTTGCACTATTCTTTTATTGATTCAAATCCTGGTGACACAGATTTTTATAGATTAAAATCAATCGATCTAGATGAGTCTTACACCTATAGTGACAATATATCTGTTTCAAGAACAATCCACACAGAAGATGTAAAGGTATTTCCTAATCCTTTTTCTGATGAATTAACGGTGCAACTTGACTTATTGAGTGCGCAAGATATTTCTTTTTCTGTTCATGATATTACAGGTAAATTCATATCTGAAAAACATATTCAAGCTCGAGAAGGAGCTAATAACATGAACTTAAATCTAGAAGATCAACAAGCTGGAATCTATGTTTTATCCATACAGCTTAACAATACTGTAATCCAAAAAAGAATTGTAAAAAAGTAATGTCAATTACCTCTATATTACAATACCTGCCAATAATTTTTGGCAGGTTTTTTTATGTTTACACTAAAAAATGAAAGATTTATCATTTGATTTCACTACACTAGAAGCCACGAGAAATAATATCTTGAAGATTATAAATACTAGAACTACAGAGCAATTAAATAAAATCCCTTCTTCATTTAACAACAATCTTATTTGGAATTTTGGACATGTCATCATCACACAACAACTTTTGGTATATGGATTAAGCAAAACTCCTATGTATGTTTCTGAAGAGTTTGTTTCTAAATACAGAAAAGGAAGCAAACCTGAACAGGTAATTCAACATGAAGAAATTGAAGAATTAAAAGAATTAGCACATACTACCATAAAAAAATTAAAAGAGGATATCGAAAAGAATATTTTTGGCTCTTATAAAACATACACCACGAGTTATGGTGTAACACTTAATTCAGTACAAGATGCAATAAGTTTCAACAATTCTCACGAAGCGATGCATCTAGGCACATGTCTCGATCTTGTAAAGTTTGTGTAATGTAACACTGAAAATTTAAATAACGTGAATAATGGATAAGGAATAAAATCAGTTGACAGAGATACAT
>JAHDGD010000090.1 GCA_020627825.1 Saprospiraceae bacterium | reverse complement strand
TTCTCTATTAGTGTAATGAACCCTTCATTTCGTTCCACTTTTTTTCTGTTTATTTCAAAAAAAATTGCAATAAATTGATAATGAGTGTTATATGTCATGTTGAAACGCTACTTCATATCTAAGTTATTTTTAATATGTAGACGTGGTATTAGGACAATTGTAGTCTTGATTTATCAGTTTGAATATCTTATTACTTCATATATGCATCACATAACCCAACAAATAAATGAAGTAAAAAGGAAATTCTTCCGCTTTTCTAACTGTTTAAAATTCCTATAAAATTGACTTAAATATCCTGTTAGGATATAGTGCTAAAAAGTATTCTGTGTTCAAAGGAAAGAGCGCTGCTACTAGAAACTAAATCGGATTCGTAAATGTATGTATCTCCTTTAACATTGTCAAATTTTACAGCTAATTGAATGTCGGTAATTAATTATCCAATGCTGAAATAGCATGCACTATGTTTTTATTCCTTATCTGTTTTTCGTGTTACAAAGTGATTTCTTCATTAGAAAATTTAGAAGTAGCTAAGACTAAATCTCTATTCCATAGGTCGAACTCATCTATTTGTAATTTGAAAGTAGCACCGTCAATTTAGAACTTAAAAGGTAATAAATAAAGGAATTATAATGTGTCATTGTTTGGATATCACAAAAATCTTAGTCATTTTTGTATAAAGTATTCTTATGATTAATAAAGTGATTTTGGTTGGGAATCTAGGAGCGGATCCTGAAGTGAGACACCTTGAAACAAGTGTGGTCGCTCGATTGAGTGTAGCAACGAATGAGAATTATATGGATAAGCAAGGAAATTGGCAGACCATTACAGAGTGGCATAATGTAGTAGCTTGGAGAAGACTAGCCGAAAGTGCTGAGAAGAATATGAAAAAAGGAATGCAAGTATATGTTGAAGGGAAGTTGACGACAAGGAAATGGCAAGATAAAGATGGGAATGATAGATATTCAACAGAGGTTGTTGCAAATACCATGAGAATACTGGGTTCTAGAGAGCAGAATGATAGTTTAAGAGCTGGAGCTAGCCCAGCCGCGATTCCTTCACAACCTGTTTCAAAACCTGCGCAAGAGCATACAGATAATATTACCGATAATATGGAGGATGACGACCTTCCATTCTAATCATTATTTGGTAGCGCACTATTTTTAAATTAAAACACTTCACGTGGACCCTGAGCCCGCCGAACAGTTATATTATTTAACCCAGTTTTTTTTCCTCGAAATAGGAATTACAGGAATGGTTTTTTCTGTATTCATTCTTATTGCTTTATTGCTTTGCTCTGCCTTGATTTCTGGTAGTGAAATCGCTTTCTTTTCTTTAAGTTCTTCACACATTGAAGAACTTAAAAATAGTCAAGGCAAATCGCCTCAGTTGATTCTAAAATTATTGGATAATCCAGCAAAACTTCTTGCTACTATATTGATTACAAATAATCTAATCAATATAGGTATTGTTATTTTATCCACTTATATATTAAACGATCTTTTGACCCCTGAAAGCCTTTCCGGAATGAGTTCTGCAATTTCAAGTCTGACTGGTGAAATGATCTCAATGGAGTGGATAGAAAAAAGTTTAGAATTCTTAATTACAGTAGTAGCGGTAACCTTCTTACTTGTCCTTTTTGGCGAAGTTGCGCCAAAGATTTATGCAAGTTTTAATAATATGGATTTTTCTAAATTCATGTCCAAACCATTGCATTTTTTAAATATAATATTTGGCTTTTTAAGCAATAGATTAGTAAAATGGTCGGATGGACTTGAATCGAGATTAACAAAATCACAAAACAATACTACTACAAAAGAAGATATTGATCATGCTATTGAACTAACCGTAAATCAATATACTAGTGAAGAAAAAGAAGCTGATATTCTTAGAGGTATTATTAATTTCAGTGATTTGCAAGTAAAGCAAATAATGTGTCCACGTACGGATATAGTTGGACTTGATAAAGAGGCTGATTTTCACACTATCCTATCTCTTATTCAAGAGAAAGGATATTCGAGAATTCCAGTGTATGAAGAAAGCCTAGATAAAATTACCGGAATACTTTATGCTAAGGATTTAATTCAATATTTGACGCAAGAAACAGATTTTAACTGGGCAGATCTAGTCCGTGATAAATTAATCTTTGCACCTGAGACTAAAAAAGTTAATGAATTATTGAAAGAATTTCAGAAAGAGCGTGTGCATATGGCCATTGTTGTTGATGAATATGGTGGTGTGTCAGGATTGGTTACATTAGAAGATGTGATGGAGGAAGTTATAGGTGAAATAAAAGATGAATTTGATGAAGATGAAGAGCTAGATTTTGTTAAGATAGATGACAATAATTACATCTTTGAGGGAAAGACGAGCTTAACTGATGTGAGTCGAATAGTGGGAATTGATTCAGCAATTTTTGATAAAGCAAAAGGTGAATCAGAAAGTCTCGCTGGTATGATGCTTGAAATACTTGGAGTTATCCCCAAAGTTGATAAGGAAATTTCAGTAGGTAATATCAAACTCAAAGTAGTATCCGTTAATAAGAAGAGAATAGAGAAAATTACGTTGACAAAAGTTCAGAAATAATGCGTGTATTTATTGTGGTGTTGACCTTATGCTGTTTTTGTTTTTCATGTGGTGAGGAACAAGTGTATTTACCAAAACCTAGGATGTATCCCAAGATTACTTTTCCTTCGGGAGATAAACAATTATTTGATCCGAGTTATTGTGAAATGACTTTTGAATATCCTAGTTATGCTAAGATTGAACAAGACAATTATTTCTTTGAGGGAAAACCTGTAGATCCCTGTTGGTTTAATATGCAATTCGAAGATTTACTAGGAACTTTACATTGTTCTTATATTCCAATAGAGAATCGAGCACATTATGACAAATTGATAAATGAATCTTTTCGTCTAGTGGAAGAACATAATACGAAAGCAAATTATAGACAAGAAGAATATATTCAAAACAAAAATGGTGTTGGAGGACTATATTTTACTCTGGGAGGAGAAGTAGCTACGAATATGCAATATATCCTTACAGATACAACCACACATTTTTTTAGAGCTAGCTTATATTTTAATTCTAAAGTTAGACCTGATAGTATTCGACCTATTTACGAGTTTGTGAAACAAGACGTAGACGAGATGATAGAATCTTTCGACTGGAAAAGTTGATCTTACACAATTGAAATTCAAATCTGACCTAATATCAGCATTTTGAAATGAATGATATTATAAATTTATGATCATTTCGTTGAAAGGAACGACTGTTGAATATCCTTTATCTTCAAAGTATTTTTTAGTCTTCGTTTCATTTTCTGTTGACATAGCTAATACAAAATCTCCACCCCATGCTCCTAGAGATTTGATACATCCCCAAAAATCCTTGAAGCGTTCTTCTTTTACAGCAGTTTTTTGTAAACTTTTAGAGACAATCTCTTCGTGCGTACATAGAATCTTTTGAAAATCTTCTATTTTTTTTGCCTTTAATAACTCTTCTGTTAACTGAGTCAACTCTTTAGCAGTTGATTTTTTACCTTTTACTTTTTTGAAATAATAGTTTAAGGCTTCTTTACTTGATTGCTTTTCATTCAAATGAACGAAATATAAATTAGAGGCAAAAGCAGGATTGAAATCTACTTCTTCAAAGTGTAAGGACTCGCCAGTATATTCATATGTGATGGGACCATCGGCACCAGCACATGCTACATCATAACCAGATCCGTCGGATACTTTAAAATGGAGCAAGAACGGATTTACTTCAGCCCACTCAGCCATCATAGCTGTTAATGTGGATGAAGAACCTAAACCCCAGTCTCTTGGAAATTCAAGATGTGTTTCAATCTTAAATGCTTTCCAGTTGTTTAAAAATTCAGAATTAAGACGTACCGCATTTCTTAAAAGTTGTCGAATGCCTTCCGATACTTCTTCGTTGTTTGTCTTAACAGGAGAAAAGTCGTATAAAGAAATTTGAGAATCAAACCAACAATTCCCTTCGTTGTCGTAACTTTTCCAACCAAGATCACTACCTCTCGCACTCTTTATTTTCATTTTCTGACCATATTTGGTAGGAAATGCTAAAGATTTTGCTCCGTCCATTACGAAGTATTCTCCAGTGAGCATTAACTTTCCGCGAGCGTAAAATTCTTGTTTGATTTTAAGAAATCTTTAAAAAGTTAGCAATCTAATTTCGTTTCGGTATTTTGTGTTATGGGCCTTTAGGGGATGACTTTTGCATAACACAGTGACAAAAGTAGTATTAAATTTTAAATATAAAATTAATCTATATATAAATTTTTTAAATATATTTTTTATCCATCGATTGACAGATACATTACACTTCATACAGCTTGAATATAGCTGGTTGATCTTATAAAAAATAACAAAGGATAACTACTTCATTATCATAGCACAATGCGGAATGTTGTCCTCTAAATAACGGTCTCCAGTTTCTGCAAAGCCTAGATTTGTATAAAAATCGAGTAGGTAAACTTGTGCTGATATTTTTATAGGAATGTCTTGAAAAAACGATTGACATTGTTCGATAGAATATTCCATTAGCACTTTTCCTATGCCTTTTCCTCGTGTCTTTTTATGATTTACAACTCTTCCTATACTGCAATATGAAGGGTATGAAACTCCTTTGGGCACCAGCCTAGTATAAGCAATCAGTTGTTCTTTATCATAAAAACAAACATGGTACGAAAGTATATCTTTTCCGTCGGCATCCAGATATGGGCAGTTCTGCTCAACTACAAAAACTTCTTGACGCAATACCATTATGTCATATAATGTTTTTGTATCAAGATCGTTCCAGTGCAAGCATTGTTTAGTCATAGTTCTTTTTCTTTATGGAGTACAACCAACAATCCTCTAGTATATGAAATAGAATGCCTTGAACCTGTTATTGCTTGGAAAGAATGTAACTCCCACCCTTGAGGTGTATATTGAGTTAGTAAAGCTTCCAGTTCATTGTCCAATGCAATTCCATCCGGATAGTAGCTATATGATTTTTCCGTTTTGTTTTTAAAAACTTGCTTGGATTCAATATAAAAAGTCTTGTAAATCTTCACTTAATCAGAATGGTTAAAACGTTTTATTGACTATTTTCGGTAAATTGGAAATCTGCTTGAATTCCCAGTCGTGTTCCATTATCATCTACTAAATCGAAAAATTTAGTACACTCAAGATCTTTACTATAAAATATATGGTCATATGGTATAGAAAGAACACTCTGTGAAATATCTCTTCTACTGTTCATAAGCCCAGTTGTATTTCTGAAATCTCTTATTCTGCTTGACCAATACACCATATTGAAATCTCCCATGACGACTTTGGGGCCATCTTGAGTAGATATATGTTCCGCTGTTTTAACCATCTGAATTTCCTGCGTGTTATCCATCTGCGCATCGATAGAAGGTAAGATTAACGGATTCGATAAATGAATTTTTCTTGATTTATCTACATCGATCTTAGCTTCAAGAAAAGGTTTATTGTCAATTATGATGGTGTCTTTTTGGTCGATTGGAAACTTAGAATAAATTGACATACCGAACAAATCAATACGGACATTTTCTACTTTAAATGGAAAAATTTCAGTCAACATACTCTGTAAAATGGGTGCCCAATCTGGTTTAAATTCTTGAAAACTGATGATGTCAATTTCCCTGCTCTTAATTTCCTCAATGAATTCCTCATAACCTGATTCTACACTACTTAAATTGATATGTGCTACTGAAAAGTGCGTACTTTGGTTAACTTCGGGAAGTTGTAATGCTGAATTACTTGCAGATTTCAGATAAATACAAAGCATGGCTGCACACGCAAACTGATTCAACATCAACTTAGAAGAGTTAAAGATGAAGCCTATTATTCCTATTGAAAGAAATGAAAACAATACAAAAACGGCAATCTCTTGAAGTTTTCGATACCCCATAAAGTCAACATCAATAATGATGAATAGGGTTAACAACCATGATATGATCATGATTGCGAAAGAGAGTGTTTTTGTTGCAGTTTTTGTCATGTAAATAGACAGCAAAAGTAGTAGTAATTATATAGATTGAAGCTCCTTTTCTTAAAAGAAATCCAAAAGTTTAACGTGCTTTTTTTCAGAAAGTGTTTCTCCATTCTCTCGAAAGGCATTAAGAACAATAATATAATGTCCTATATATGCTTTACCACCATCATCCATAGTTCCATCCCAAGTGATCAAATCCATATTGGCACTTAATTGATTGTTGGCAATGGTTTTAACCCGTTGACCATGTTGGTTGTAAACCACAATAGTCGTCAGAAATCCATTTTCAGGAAAAGACAAACGCATGATTAATTGGTCATCTTGACCATCTCCGTTAGGAGAAAATACATCATTTTCCAAGTTTATTATATCACCTGTGCCTGCACTACCTTCTGAGAAATTTGCGTTTTCGTAACCTGGCGTACCAAAATTTGTAGATTCGATTCCACTTGTAAAATTCTCAGGTACTGTTGCTGAGCTAGGAAAAATACGCTCAAGTGAAACCCCTTTTGGGTTATCAAGTAGGCTGAGATGAAAATCCTCTGAATAATCAAAGGAATCAAGTACAGTCCCATCTAATCCAACCAAGCTGAAATTTCCTTCATCCAAATTAAATGAAGGCAAATCATTTTCTATCATATAATAGTCTACAGGTTGATATGTTGCTTTTGTCATAGTAGTATCTTCAGTAATCACAACGATATCTCCAGCTTCAAGAAGAATCTCCCCTTCTAAAAATCGGACTTCATTTTTGGCAAAATTCGCAATTCCCAATCCTTCTAAATTTAACAGCTTATCCGTTACACTTATGATTTCCACATAATCACTTCCTCCAGAAATCGGATTGAATAATACTTCATTGAGTACAATGTCTCCTACAACTGGAGCTTCTGAAACACCGAAATTAAAAGTTTCAACTGCTGAAACATTCCCATTTAAATCCGATATTGATTCCACCGACAAAGTATATTCGATTCCTGATGAGAATGGGTCCTCATAGGAGAGCAATACAATATTATCACTTGCACTGGTGGATGTAATTTCTTTAAGTTTTATAAATGGGTCAAGCCCAAAGTTGTTTTCTTCAAGAGCAGCAATATCAATTGCTTCATTAAAAACCAACTCCAATTCTGTATTAGAAATAACGGAAAAAGTACTAACGACAGGAGGAGTAATATCTAGCATGAATTCAAGAGCAGCAATATCATCAAAATAAAAGGCATCAGCATTCGAACTGGTGTATTTTGGGTTTAAAACCCAAAAACCATTGGTTATATTATCGAACGAATTATCGAAAAAACTGAATTCAAAAGAAGGAATATCAGTTTGATTATAACTTGTAAAAACAGACCATAATCCTTCCACACGTTCTAATTTGATATTAAGAAATGCTGGTTTTTCTGCTAAAGCACCAATTTCGCCTTCACCTAAGGGTTCCGCATCAGGAACTCCTTCAACTAAGCGAAAAATTTTAAGATTATCTTCTGATAAATTCTCTCCTATTGTAAAGAAATAGCCATTAGCAATAGAAATATCTTCATTATCGACTAAAAAATAACAAGAGAAGTTATTATTGTTTGAAGGTGCAAAATCCATACTTAAGGTAATGCCCCAGGTGAAATCAGGTGCGACAGTATAAGCTGTGTATAGAACAGAACTTCCAGCTTCTGTAGCATTTAGCTGAAGTCGGAAGTTTTCATTTACAACAAAATGATCTGTATTACCTAGCCATGTAGGATTGTCACTAAAGTTGCCATCATTAAAATTGTCTTCAAATTGACCGTAAATAAATGATGAAAATATGATACAAAGGCATAATATTTGCACTAATTTAATCATAATGCGAATGTAAGATTTTTTACGTCGCTAATAATCACAAATTGTATTAAATAATTATGAAAATAGCTGTTGTAGGAGTTACAGGATTGGTAGGAGGTGTAATGCTTGAGGTATTAAAAGAATCTTCTTTACAAATAGAAGAAATAATACCAGTAGCATCTCCACGTTCTTATGGTAAAGAAATAGCTTTCAAAGGAAAGACGTATACTGTTGTATCTCATGAAGATGCAATTTCTATGAAACCACACATAGCTTTGTTTTCTGCAGGTGGAGGAACATCTAAAGAATGGGCCCCTCGCTATGCTGAAGCAGGTATTACAGTAATCGATAATTCATCCGCATGGCGAATGGATCCTTCTAAAAAACTTGTAGTACCAGAAATTAATGCTGCCCAACTTTCGAAAGAAGATAAAATTATTGCCAACCCCAATTGCTCTACTATTCAAATGGTGGCAGCATTAAATCCATTACATAAAACGTATGGAATAAAAAGATTGGTTATCAGTACATATCAATCTTTTACAGGAACTGGAGTACATGCTGTGCAGCAATATAATCAAGAAAAGGAAGGGCAGGTAGCTGAGAAGCCAGCATATCCACATCCCATTTTTGAAAATTGCTTACCTCACTGTGATGTGTTCTTAGAAAATAAGTACACACGAGAGGAAATGAAACTGGTGCATGAAACTAGAAAAATTTTATCTTCTCCTGAGATTGCTATAACCGCTACAGCTGTAAGAGTACCAGTGCATGGAGGACATAGTGAAAGTGTAAATATTGAATTTCATACGAGTTATGAAGAGGATCGTGTAGTTGATTTATTACAAAAAACAGAAGGAGTGACGGTTCAAGATGATCCTCAAAACAATATTTATCCTATGCCGTTAAATGCAAAGCATCAGAATGATGTATTTGTAGGAAGAATCCGACGAGATGAATCCATTGAAAATGGATTAAACATGTGGATAGTATCCGATAATTTAAGAAAAGGTGCTGCAACGAATGCAGTGCAGATAGCTGAGTATATTGCCAGTAATAATTTATTGTAAAGATTGAACCTAGCCTAGAGCTAGAAGAAAAATGTAGTTATGAAAGATAAGATTGTACTTTGGGGAAAAAACGAAAAGGATGAAAAAATTCTAGTTGCTCTAGAATTATTAGATAAGGAAAATAAAGTTCGTATTCACGAATTTCCAGAAGCATCAACAAGTGAAGAGTTCTATAAAAAGATGATGGGAGACTGGAAAAATGGTGTTGAAGTAGAGTTCCCTGCAGAAGTACAAACAACGGATCGTCCACTATCTGTTACAGATGACTTGTTACCAGAAACCATACGAGTTGATCGTACTGACGTCGTTAGTCGAGCCAAAGCAGAATGGCATTTTATTGTTTTATCGTCTAAATTATACGAATTGTATAGTTCGGAACTAGCTGATATTAAGGAGAAAGTAGGGAAAATGGATCAGTATAGTTCAGCGGTATGGGAAGAAATGAAAGGATTTTGGTCCAAGGTTCAACAGCAAGTTTACGATAAAAATTTATTTAGAGAACATGCAAATGTACTTCGGAAATCAAGTGATGAAGTTTTCGACCAATTGAAGTCAATGCGAAAGTCACTGGACGTACAATTCAAGTCGGAATCAAAAAAACAATTGCAATTTTTCAATGAGCAAGTATCAGAAATTAAAGGAAAGATTGACTCAGGTAAAAGTTTGCAACCATTGTTTGAAGAACTTAAAAAGCTTCAATCTAACTTTCGAAATGTAAAGTTTACACGTGATGATCGCAATAAAGTGTGGGATGCAATAGATGCTGCTTTTAAATCTTTAAAAGAAAAGAAATACGGAAAATCAGGAGCTCCTTCTCCATCCAATGCTTTAGCAAGAACAAAAAGCAGGTATGAAGGCCTATTAAAAGCAATAGATAGGATGAAGTCGAGCATAGAAAGAGATCTAAGAGATAAAAATGGACAGAGTAATCGCGCTGGTCGTGCAATGGGTCAACTTGAAGCTCAATTACGAGAAGCTAGAATGGCAATGATTGATGAACGTATTCAATCCAAGCAAGTGAAGCTCAAAGATATGTTGAAAACGAAGGATGAGCTTGAAAAAAGAATGGCAAAAGAAGAAGCAAGAGCAAAAAAACAAGCTGAACGAGCAGAGAATGAGGCAAAAAAGCAAGCTAAAAAAGAAGAGATCAAACAGAAAATAGCTGAAGAAACTCAAGTGAATATTGCACCTGAAGAAGCAGAGAAATTGAAGAAAGCGGCTGAAGAAATTGCAGAAAGTAAAAAGAAAAAAGCAGTTCCTCCTCCTATTGAACCATCAATAGAGACAGAAGAAAAAGCTCCTGAAACAATCCAAGAGAAAATAGAAGATGTTATCGAAAATGTAGTAGATATTGTAAGTGATGCAGTTGACCAATTAAAAGATTCAGCGGTAGAAGTTGTGTCTGCGGTAAATGATGCAATGGAAGGTAAAAGTGAAGAGGAATAGACGGAATGTTTACATCATCTCATGATTTCCTGCCATCAAGAATAAAAAAAAGGTAAGCTGACATCAGCTTACCTTTTTTGCTTTTTAACTGCTCGGTACTATCCACAAAAATGGTCATATACTTTTTGTAAATGAGCACTTATCTGGTTCGCATTGTTGCCCTCAATATGATGTCTCTCTACCATATGAACAAGCTTCCCATCTTTAAACAAAGCAACAGAAGGAGATGAAGGAGGATAGGGTAATAAAAATTCTCTCGCCTTGGATGTAGCTTCTTTATCAACCCCCGCAAAAACCGTATATAAGTTGTCGGGTTTTTTTTCACTTGTAAGTGACATTTTTACTCCTGGTCTTGCATTTCCTGCTGCACAACCACAGATAGAGTTTACGACAAGTAATGCAGTCCCTTCTTGATTTTCCAATCGCTCTATGACTTCATCAGATGTCTTTAATGACACAAAACCAAAATCTGTTAATTCCTTTGCCATAGGAGTTGTCAATTCTACTGGATACATATGTTTATTTATTTTTTATATTTCAAAAATTATATAATTTGCATCTAAAATATGCTAATTTTAAAACACAAATTTACTAGAGTTCGTTTACATTGAATTAAAGATTTTCCTAGAAATACCATTTGTTAACCAGTTTACTTAGTTTGATTATGAAAAAGTTGTGGTTTTTTTCTTTATTTTTCTTTGTTTTTGCCTGCACAAGAACAGAAATTCCTTTTGGGAATACAGAAGATTGTGATCCAGATATTACCTTCTCAGAAGATATCGTATCCATCGTTTCGAATTCTTGTGCATATAGTGGTTGCCACATCAATAATACAGCACCTGGAAATTACGATACATATGCTGGTTTGTTAAGTGTGTTGGACAATGGTGAATTTCTCAAACGTGTCATATCGCTGAAGGACATGCCTCCTTCTTATGCACCCGACGATAAGCCTCAAGAATTAACTATGGAAGAGCTTGAATTAATTGCCTGTTGGGCTGAAAATGATTATCCAGAATGAATAAGATTTATATAATGGTTTTATGCCTTTTGGGCGTAAGCCAACTCAATGGGCAAGAATTTGCTGAAAGAGCCTTTAATGATACTCGAGTCATCAATTCCCACTCAGTGGAAATGATTGAACAGGGATTAATGGACTTCAGAGTATATCATCGATTCGGCGATATTGCTGGTAGTCAAGGTGGATGGCAGAATTTTTATGGACTTGAAAATTCTACGGATGTCAGTATTGGGCTTGATTATGGGATTAACGATCATATTAATGTAGGGATTGCTAGGACAAAAGGAACAGGAGAGTTGCGACAATTGGTTAATACGTATGCCAAGGTTCGATTGATGCGCCAACAGAATAATGGAAGAAATCCAGTTTCGATTACAGTCTTGGGAGTTGCGAATATTTCTACAATGCAAAAAAGTGAAACAGACGGAGTCTTGAGTTTCTTTCCACAGTTTTCTAATCGATTGGCGTACCATAGTCAATTAATGATTGCTAGACGATTTAATAGTAGGCTTTCCGCGCAATTGAATTTTAATTATACGTATCGAGATATTGTGTATGTGTATGATCAGAACGATATCTTGAGTGTAGGATTGAGTACACGAATCAGGTTGTCAAAAGCTACAGCATTTATTTTTGATGGTACTTATCCTATTTTAGTAGGACAACGCGATACACCACAAACGTACTTTTTACCAATCAGTGTGGGATTGGAATTCGAAACAGGAGGCGGTCATATTTTTCAAATTAACTTGACAAACGCGAAAGGTATTTCAGAGACAGATTACATTCCATACACATTTTCAAACTGGGCAGCTGGTGAATTTCGTTTTGGATTTACCATCGCTAGAACCTTTTCAGTATTGTAGCATATGATTAAGATTCCCTTTTTTATCGCTATTATAGGATTTATGTATTGGGTTGGGACCCAAAATAATGAGCATCCGAATATGGAGGAGATGCAGGTCCAAAAAGTTCTTGAAGAACTAGGAGAAGCTTCCTCGCCCAATTACCCTGATATGGTATTGCCTGGGGCAACTGCAGAGATTGGCGAGAACATCGTGAAAATAGGGAATTCTGCTGGTTTGGATGGGAATTTCACTAGAAGACAATCCAAACATTTTGTTTGTACTTCTTGTCATAACATAGAGAAAGAATCTGCTTACTTGAATGTTGAAGATCCTCAAGAAAGACTGGAATATACTGCAGAGAAAGGATTACCATTTGTTCAAGGTTCACCACTTTATGGTATTGTAAATAGAGTAAGTTTCTACAATGGTGATTACGAAAAGAAGTATGGAGATTTAGTAGATAAAGCAAGAAATAATATCCGTGAAGCTATTCAGCTATGTGCTGTAGAATGTAGTCAAGGTAGACCTTTAAAGAACTGGGAAATAGAGTCTATACTGATGTATTTATGGAGTATAGATTTAAAAATAAAAGATTTCAATTATACGCAAGAAGAATTGGATATTATCGAATCAGCTATTTACGAAGGACAACAGAAAGAAAAAGCAGCCGACATACTGAAATCGAAGTATCTTGATCATGCACCGGCAACTTTTATCAATCCACCTGAAAATTATAAGGCTGGATTTACAGATATCACTGGTAATCCAGAAAATGGTAAGCTTATATATGAGAATGCGTGTTTGTATTGTCATATGGAAAATGACTATTCATTTTATGAACTTGACAATGATAAAATAACATTTCGTCAGCTGAAAAGAAGGATGAAAATTTATGATCAACGTTCATTTTACCATGTGAATCGATATGGAACAAAACCTATGGCAGGTAAAAAAGCATACATGCCTCATTTTACAGAAGAAAAAATGAGTAATCAACAATTAGAAGATCTAAGAGCGTATATTTTAGAAAGCGCTAAATAAATTTTAAAATTTCTTTTACATCCTTATGATTGCATTCAATTGGATATTTGAACGCTATATATTCAGGTATTTCATAATGTAACAACGTGCGTTAATTATTTCTAAAAACAGCCTTTTTTGGCATGTTTTTTTCACTAGTTCAAGTTATTAACCTAACCTATCGATAAAAAGTAGACCTACATATCGAACAATTTACCGTATGGTAAAGTAAAATATGTGAGTTTAATTTTTATAAACGTCAATATAAGTGTATGAACAATAGTGAGAAAATTAGAATGGTTGTCAAGAGCCCTCTTACCATGAGGAAGCGATTGATGTACGTTTTAAACAAACTTTCACACCAATACTCCAGCACGTATAATCCCATACGAATTACAAAAATTACGTTAGCTGATGGATACAGCTATAGAGTTAAGTAAATTAAATTTGAGTAGTGAATGATGTAAGCTCCCTTCGGGGAGCTTTTTTTTATTCTATAATCATAACATTCAAAGAATTTGTAATTTTGGAAAAACCGAAAACATGCGAATTACCTTACTGGCAACTTCCATCTGCTTAATAGTGACTTTTACTGCTTGTGTATCTACAAATATAAAGTCATACTATTTTCCTATACATGAAGACGGAGATACAAAAATATTCAAGTACATCAACCCAGTAGATCCTGAATTTTCAGAATATTGGGAAGTTCTATCGGATCCATACGAGAATTCGATCATTACGCATTCCTATAATGCTGACTTTACGAAATATAATACGTTCTATGAGCAATATGAAGAAGATGGTGCAAAGCTATTGAGCTATATAGATTATGAAAAAGCGAAAGATGGTACATGGAAAGAGATAAAAGCGGAAACTATCGATAATGATGTGTTCATGTGGGAAAGAAAAAATGCGTATAATTTTTCTGTAAAGTATACCAATAAGTATGGACGATTTGAACTAACTAAAAGACGAAGAGATGTGGGATTTGTTGATCTAGAAATTATGGATGAAGACGTAAAAGCGCTAAAGTTTATCGATTCCTATTACGTAAATGCGATTGATCAAAACGATACCTATCAATTTCAACAAATCAGCTATTATGCTGAAGGAATAGGCATGGTGAAGTATGAACGTTTGATACCAAATTCAGGTCTTCAAGTATTAATTCTAGTAGAAATTTTAGATGAGACAGCATTCGCAAGGGAAAAACGGGCATACATGGAAGAAGAAAAGAAAAAGAGGTGAGATGGGTTGAAATGGGGGATGAAATCCATTTGTTAACGTTCCGTATATGGTGCGTATCCCGAAGGGTATGCACTATACACCTTGTTGTGGTGTCGTTGTTTTAGTTTCCAAACAGTCGTTTCAAAAATCCTGTTTTAGGTTTCTCTCCAATTTTTGGTTCGCTTAACAAATCACCTGAAAGCCAAAATTGACCGTGTACAACTCCACCGACTTTAGGTGCAGAATTTTCAAAAAATCGAAGGTCTGCTAGTACGTCAATTTCACCGCCTAGAGTATCAACCAGCATCCAATAAAACTCCTGACCAGTAAATTCATTTTTCCTTTTTTCGGTCTGTTTGATAATACCAGCAAATATTCCTAAAGCTTCTGGCGGATTTGGGTCATCTCCTTCTCCTGGATTAAACAATCCACTTGGCACAAATGATTGAGAAGCCCATTTTGGTTCACCTTCCTGTCCATTGGCAAAATCATCTTCAGATTCATAATATTCGAATTCTTGAGCAAATGCAGAAAGCTGGATTTCGATTGTTTGAGGAATTTCAATTCCTACATATTTTTTGTGATTTGGAACATCAAAAACAAAAGGGTAGGCTCCACTTTCTGGATTATCATTCTCCATAGGGTCTGCCCAAGAATGAAATGCTCCATCTAAAACACTTTCAGGTCTATCGATACTGGCTGTTATTGAAACCTTTCTCTTACTTTTTCCTTTGAAATGTGGATTTGCTCCAAGTAATTCATTCTTTTTACTCATCTGAATCCACAATTCAGCTCCAGATTTATCCGAAAATTGAAAGTAAGTTCCCTTTGTCGTTAGCAAAGAAGTCGACTTTTCATATGCTCTCTCAAGTAAAGAATAAAAGTCCTCTTCACTTTGTATGTCAAAACCTATATCTGATAGATTACTCATTTCTTGTTCTTTTTAATGCACCACAAC
>JAHDGD010000089.1:11555-15827 GCA_020627825.1 Saprospiraceae bacterium | reverse complement strand
CTCACTTCTCACAAAACCTCTTTAGTGCCTTCGTCTGTCTATCGAATCCATCTTGCACCTTCGCAATCGGCAGAAACTTGATTCCCCACCCTCTAAATTCTTCGAATGTATAATAACTCGTTTCTCCTTCTTTTTCAGATGTAAGCATATGAAAACGCGTTGCTTTTATCATACCGATTACACTTAAGAAACTTGCAAATCGATAACTCCACTCTGCTTCTTTATATGACTCTACTTTTGAGGGTGGAACAAATGAGGTGACAAGTTCTTTTGAAGTTCCTCTTGAACCATCTTTCCATTCTATTGTAAATTTCATTTCAGCACCTTCGGTAGGCGGAGTGTTAGTCGACTTCACCTCTATAATAAATGGATTCCACCCGTGATATTGTTGTACAGCTATGAGCGCTTCCCACACTTTATGGATGCTCGCTTGTATGATGATTGATGATTCTACTTTCATTTAAACCTGATTTATAGTTTTACGCGCACTATGAAGATATTGAAAAGTTATTGATTTTAAGGTTCGATTAATTTTATTTTCAACTTCTATTATGTACTAAAATTTACAATAAGAATAAACAGGATTTCATGGACGGAACCCTTCGGGTCGCTATGTCCATGGTTCGCGATTCCGCTCATCCTTTCATTTCTCGTCTTTGCTAAAGCTTCGACGAACATTACAGGACAAGCCATTCCCAGCGCTTCCGCATTTGATAGTTCAATCAATAGAATGGGATATCCTATTTTAGTACGAAACTTCGTAAAATAGTCTTCCCTTTACATCCATAAACAGATCTTTACATAATAAATACAGCTTCTTTTATTTAGAATCTAAATAGCATTCATGTTCAGCTTGTTTTAATTTATCGTAAAAAGAGGTAGACTAAAATCTTACTTCCCTTTTAATTTTAGCTATGTAAAATTTCGAGTTTTTTTTTAATCCCACCATATTGAAAAAATTGAATAGCCCTTTTTGATTTCTGGAGCATTTATTGGTTTTCCATACATCCATTCTTCATATATTTCATCAGGTTTCAATTCAATCAATTCCTTTAATAATTCCTCCTTCGAAAATTTAGTAATAATATAAACCGTGTCCGAAAAAGGCCAATCCAATTCTTCTACATCTTGAATTCGAATTAATACATCTTCGACTTTTAAAGATCTTTTCAATTCTGACAATTTCTGATAGAATTCTTGTGGAGAAGGTTGATCAATATGAATATTTGGACCTATAGATGCTCGATCATTATTTCCATTAAAAAAATCTTCTAATGAAACTACAATCTCATTTGCCGGATATCCAGTAGAGAATATTTTATGAACTAATCTATCTTTTTTACTCATACATCCAAGCATTAAAAAACGAAACAAAACATATGATGAACTTAATTTTCATTTTATGGCTTGATCGAAATTTTAAATTAGTAGCATTCATTAACAAGCATATATGAATCGAATCTAAGTAAATTACACTAAAAACACGAAATCTGACTTGTGATATTTTTGATATTAATGACGAACAAAATAATCAGTTTATATTTTGCATCGATGTTTATTCAAACAGAAAAGAGGCCATTTACTTCGTAAACAGCCTCTTTCGATGTTGTAATTTTTATTTTCTACTGCTTAACGATCTTTTTAATCGCTACTGCATCTCCTACTTGTAAACGCATCATGTACATTCCAGCTGGAAGCTGCTCAACACTATACGTTTTTGTGTATGTACTTACTTTTACTTGTTCTCTATTAATCACTTGTCCTAAGTTATTGATTAGTGAAATCTCTACATCTGTCGCGATCTCAAAATCTAATTCCAAAACAAATTGATCCGTCGTAGGATTTGGAGAAACATTAAACTCACTTAGTAAATCTATATCCTTTACTGCAACTAGATTCTTAACTTCATACGGTCCATAGGTATCTTGACATCCATTTGCATCCGTCACTATTACCGTATACTCTCCAAAATCTAATCCAGTTACATCTTCCGTCTGCTCTCCATGGCTCCATAAGAATTCATATGGTGCAACACCTCCTGTCACGTCTATATCAATTGCACCTGTCGGATTAACATCGTCTATATTCACAATTTCTACCACATCTACATCAACTTCCAAAGGCTCATCTACTTCAAATGTGACTTCTGTCGTACACCCTTGCTCATCAACAATTACAGCCGAATAAGTACCACCTACTAAATTCTCAATAACTGGCCCCGTTTCATCATTACTCCATGTAATATTGTACTCTCCAGTTCCTCCAGCTACATCTATCGTGATCATACCATTAGCATTACCTGAACAATCTATGTGTACCACCTCTGACTCTTCTACCATTAATGCATCTGGCTCATCAATTATAACTGTTTCTACATTTGTTTCACCTATTTGATTCGTAACTTCAATTGTGTATTCACCAGCGCATAATGCATCAAATTCATAAACATCTTCCGCCATAAACCCATCAGGCCCTGTCACAACAGTTGTAATTTCTTCTTTATCTGCTTCTGGCTCAATAACTAAAGTTGAATTACAAGCACTGTGACATGTAGGAGAATTCCATGTATTTGTTATACCCAATGGTGCTCCTATTAAAATGGTAACTGTTGAACACGATTGATCTGATCCACATTCATTCGTTATCGTCAAACAAATTTCATATGTCCCATTTTCTGTATACTCATATGTTGGGTTTTCTTCTGTAGAAGTACTTCCGTCTCCAAAATCCCATTCAAAAGTTGTTGGCTCTCCAGTAGACTCATTTGTAAATGTGAAAACTGTCTGTAGTGCTGAAAAACTAAATTGTGAACCAGGTGTGTTAATAAATTCTTCCACCATAATCGTTTCACTTCCTGAACATCCTGTTTCTGTATCCACAAATTCTACTAAATATGTTCCAGGAGCATCAATAATAGGTGCATTAGTAGTTTCTCCTTCCACTATGTTTCCATCATCTGTTGACCAATTATACATTAATGTACCTTCAGCCATTATTTCAATTGCTTGTTGAGTTAACACACAAGTTAACATTTCAACATCTCCTACTGCAACTTCAGGTGCACTTGTATTCTCTTCTACTACTACAGTCGAATAAGCAACACATCCACTTGCACTATTATAAACTTCCAGCAAATAACTACCCGGAGCATCTACCATTGGATTTAAGGTATTTTCTCCATTTACAATTGAACCATCATCTGTAGTCCAAGTGTAGGTTAAATCTAACCCCATATCCGATCCACTACCATCTAATGTAATAATCGTTTCTAAACAAGTGATCGCAGAGGCAGTACCTGCATCCGCAACCGGTAAATCTGTAGTTTGTTCTACTACTACCGAAGATGATGAAGTACAACCATTTGATGTGTTTGTAACTAATATGGTATAGGTACCAGCTGCATTTACGGTTGCTTGTGTAGTGTTCTCTCCTTCTATAATATTACCATCTGATGTAGACCAAACATAACTAAAGTTTCCACCTTGAGAAGAATTACTCCCATCTAGCAGTACCTCTACAGCCTCACATGTAATGACTTGATCTGATCCTGCATCAGCTAATGGTGCGTCAAGATCCGCATCGATCACAACACTTGCTGTAGCAATACAACCATAACTTTGGTCTGTAACCATTAATGTATAGGTACCACTTCCTTCTACAACTGGATATATTGTTGTTTCTCCTTGAATAATCACACCTCCATCTGAGGCAGACCATAAATACGATATTGAACCTCCCTCTGATGAACCTTCACCACTTAGAATTACTTGTGGTTCATCGCAAGTCGGCGATTCTGTTGACATTGCTACAGCTTCTGGTTCTTCAATTTCTCCTACAATTACACTAAAAAGTACGGAACAACCATTTGCATCTTCCACATTAGCAATGACTCCTCCTGGTTCAAGTCCTGTAAATATATTACTAGATTGCGTAACTCCATCCAATGTATATGAATAAGGCTCAACACCACCTGAGGCGTTTATAATAACTTGACCATTTGCTTCTCCACAATATGCTGGGAAATTCGTGTTACTTTGCACCAATGTTTCAGGTTCCTCTACAGTAAATGTAGCTGTTCTATAACAATCATTTTCATCCCATATTTCTACAGAGTATGTCCCACCATCAAGATCAGAAATACTAGAGGTAGATTCCCCTGTATTCCATAAATAAGTGTAAGCACCTGTTCCGCCTGTAACTTCAGCAGAAACAAATCCATCACCTTCTCCATTACAATTAACATTTTCTCCTACTAATTCAACTTCAACTGGA
>JAHDGD010000089.1:0-11455 GCA_020627825.1 Saprospiraceae bacterium | reverse complement strand
GTTGACTTAGAAGCTTGACCTCCTTCAAATATGGTTCCAGTTGGACTTACAATGTAAATTGTTGGCCAATACCCAATTTGATATGCACCAGTCAATCCCGTAGATGAAGGAATATTAAAAATAGGATACGGAGTACCATCTGTCCAATCTCCCATCGTTGAATTATTACAATTTGCATCATCTCCTAAAAGACATGCATTATTTGTATTATAGTCTCCTTCCATAAAGAAAACCATAGCGGCATCCTGTTGTACGGTACCAGTTGGCCCATACTCATCGTACATATCAGCTAAAACATGTGATTGGTGATATGTCCAGCAAGGTGGACACCACGTAGCAGAAAAATCAAGAATTACAGGAATTCCTTGATCAATATAATCTTGCAAAGAGTATTCTTCTCCAGTTTGAAAATCAGCTAAAGTCCATGTAGGAGCCATAACTCCATCATCTAACTGAGCGTGAACAAATTGAAGAGATAATGTAACGAACAGGCATAGTAGAAATGTTCTCATATTAATTTGTTGGTTAAAAAATGTTAAATATAAGAATTTATCCAAATTTTATACCCTCCAAACTCGAAAAACACAATATTTATAAACTGCCTTTCTTCTTTTTACTTACACTCCCTTTGGCATATTGAAATATATCTAAAATTTGACCACTTTTTGGACATACATGTGTTCTTCTACTTGCAAGGTCAAAAAGTATATTCCAGCTGGAAGACCATCCAGTTGAATCTCTTGTTTTACCTGTGCACCTTGAATTTGTTTTGAATACTGAATCTGCCCTAGATGATCTAGTAAGGATAGTTCAGCCCTTTTAAAATCAATAAACTTTATGTCAACTAAAAACACCTGATTAAATGGATTAGGTGCAGCCGTAAATTGTCTGATAAATTGATCATCTTTCGTAAAAACTAAATTTTTAACTTCATATGGTCCATAAGTATCCGAACAATCATTAGCATCTGATACAATAACAGTATATTCTCCGAGATCCAAATTGTCAACATCTTCTGTTTCTTCGCCATGGCTCCATAAAAAAGTATACGGCATAACTCCACCTTCAACATCTATATCAATTGCCCCCAATGGATTAACATCATCAATATTCTGAATGGAAACCAGATTGACATCAATTTCATCAGGTTCTACAATGTCATATGTAAACTCTTCAATACAACCATTTTCGTCAGTAATAGATGCCGTGTATGTGTTTGAGTTAAGATTCTCAATAAACTCTCCTTGTTGGTTATTATTCCATGTTACAATTAAGCTTCCAGTTCCTCCTGTAACCATTAGTTGAATAGAACCATTTTCATTTCCAAAACAATCAATATCGCTTACTTCACTTGATTGAACAGAAATAGCATCTGGCTCTCCTACGACTATTTCCTCTGTTGCTACTTCTCCTATTTGATTCGTAATTTGGATTTCATATATTCCTGCACAAATATTATTCAAACTATAGAAATTTTCAGCAAAATATCCATTTGGCCCATTTATAATCGTTTGAATATCTTGTATATCTGCAACAGTATTAATAAGTAAGCTTGCATCACATACTCCATTACATGTTGCCATAGAAATATCAGTTGTGAATGAAAGAGATGATCCAAAAGAAACGTCAAAAGTAGTACACGTTTTATTCAAACCACATTCATTATATATAGTCAAACATGCCGTATAAGTTCCTGCTTCAGCATACGTATGAACAGGGTTTTCTTCTTGTGCTATATTTCCATCACCAAATTCCCATTCAATGCTATTGGGTGACCCCAAAGAAGTATTTGTAAAACTCACTTCAGCTCCATTCTGAAAAACATCAAATTTTGACTCGGGTGTGTTTATAAATTCTGTTACCATTACCATATTTGAACCTACACATCCTGTGGATAGATCTGTAAATTGAACAGAATACAACCCTGGCTCATCGATCAAAGGGGTATTCGTTAATGCGCCATTTACAATATTTCCATCTACTGTTGTCCATTCATAAGAGACATCGACAGCATCAACTTGTAGGAACAATTCTTGTTCTTCAAGTTCACATGTTAAAACTTGTGCTTCTTGAATTGTACTACTAGGAACATCCGTTTCATCCCATACTAAAACAGTAGAAAATGAGGTACATCCTGTTATAGAATTATATACCTCAAGTAAATAACTTCCAGGTGCATCAACTGTAGGTGTTAAGCTATTTTCTCCTGAAACAATGGAACCATTTTCAGTTGTCCAGCTGTATTCGATCCCGTCTCCTTCATCGGAATTAGTACCATCAAGAATTATCTCAGACTGTAAACAAGTAATAGATTGACTACTTCCTGCATCTGCGAATGGTAATTCATCATTTTGAAAAACTTCGGCATCAGCAGAAGCGGTGCACCCATTTAATACATTAGTCACTAAAAGTGTGTACACACCTGCTGCATTCACTACTGGTTCCAGGGTATTGGCACCGTCAACAATGTTACCATCTGGTGTAGACCACAGATATTCAAATTCAGTCCCTTCACTTGAACCTGTTCCATCTAATATGATTTCCATGACATCACAGGTTAATAGATAATCCGTATCTGTTATAGCAACCGGTGCATTTTGATCCTCTTCTACTATTACATCTGCTGACACAACACAATCGTTGATAACGTCAACAACTTCAAGAGTATATGTACCAGCTCCCTCTACGATGGGTGTTAATGTACCTTGACCTGAAACGATTATTCCTCCATCAACAGAAGACCATTCATATTCGAAAGCATCGCCTACAGAAGATCCTGTTGCATCCAGTTGTATCTGCAAATTCACACAATTAAGCTCGTCAGCTGGTGCAATTATAGCTTCGGGTGCTTCAATTTCATCAACTGTTACTGCAATCGATAAAAAACAATTATTTGCGTCTTCCACTAAAATGTCATAGACACCTCCACTTAATCCACCAAAAAATCCTATTGAATTTGTTTCGCCTTCAAGTGTGTATACATATGGTGCAGTACCTCCCATAGCCTGAGCTGTGACTTCTCCTGTCATTTCTCCACATGTAGCTGGGCTATCGGTTGCAATTCCTGTTAAAACAGCTGGTTCCATTACTTCATATGACAAATTCAGTATACAATTATCTTCATCAGTCACTTGAACAGAATAAACTCCAGCAGGAACATTCTCAATACTTGAAGTAGTTTCCCCTGTATTCCATAGATACGTATATACTCCTACTCCACCCTCCACTTGAGCTGTTAAATCAGCAGTAGATTCTCCATTACACAATACATCTTGTCCTTGAATTTCACCCGAAAGTAATGGTCCATTATCCACAATAATAAACACATCACTTTCAACTTGATAGCCTCTAGCTTCTGTAACAGTCACAGTATATTCTCCCGGTTCAACATTAGATAAATCTTCAGTTGTTGCTCCATTGCTCCATTCATAACTCAGGGTTCCAGAACCACCAGATACCGTAATATCAATAGCAGAAACTTCTCCTTCACAGCTTGCCTGAGTTACTTGGCTGTCATCAATTGATAAACTGAATGAATCAAAAATCCAACTCTCGAATGTAGATTTGGACGCAAGTCCTGTTTCAAACAAAGTTCCTTGAGGACTTATGATGAATAAAGTAGGAAATCCATTCACTCCATATTCATCGACTAAATCAAGCTCCGACGGAAGATTAAAAAAGGGATAATCACTTCCAGCAGTCCAATCACCTAGTGTACTTGAACTGCAATTTGCATTATCTCCAATCAAACATGCATCATTAGTGCTATAAGAACCCTCCATAAAAAAGACCATAGCTGCATTCTGCTCCACGGATCCATTTGGGCCATAATCTATGTACATATCTTGTAACACATGATTGTTATGATAATTCCAACAGATCGTACACCAAGTAGCAGAGAAATCAAGAATCACTGGGATACCCTGATCAATGTAATCTTGTAAAGAGTACTCAACACCTGTTTGAAAATCTGACAAAGTCCATAAAGGAGCAGGATCACCATCTTCTAACTGCCCTTGAACATGTAAACTAATCTGTAAAAACAATACAAAGAGGAAGAGTCTTTTCATTATATAACATATTTGACTCTAATTTAATATTTACTCCATTGAAGAGCAATTGAAAATTTAAAAAACAAAGGGAACTATCGGCGTCCTTGCATATTTTTCATGCCTTGCATCATTTTATTCATTCCTTTTGTGTTACTCATCATTTTCATCATTTTTCGCATTTCATCAAATTGCTTAATGAACACATTGATTTCATGAATATTTCGACCACATCCTTTTGCAATTCTTCTTTTTCTACTCATGTTCAGTAGTTCAGGATTGGATCGTTCTTTAGGAGTCATAGATTGAATAATAGATTCAACTTTGGCAAAAGCACTATCGTCTAGATCAACATTTTTCAGTTGTTTCCCAAGACCAGGAATCATACCCATAAGAGACTTAAGATCTCCCATTTTTTTGATTTGGGCAATCTGATTTAAGAAGTCATTAAAATCGAATTTATTCTTACGGATTTTTTTCTCAAGTCTCTTTGCTTCTTTTTCATCGAATTGCTCTTGTGCTTTTTCAACGAATGAAACAATGTCACCCATTCCTAGAATCCGCTGAGCCATTCGATCTGGATGAAAAACATCCAGTGTTTGCATAGTTTCTCCTGTGCTTACAAACTTGATGGGCTTTCCTACAGTGTATTTTACAGAGAGCGCAGCTCCTCCTCTTGTATCACCATCTAGCTTCGTCAATACTACCCCATCATAATTGATCACATCATTAAAAGCATTGGCTGTATTTACAGCGTCTTGTCCTGTCATGGAATCCACAACGAATAATGTTTCAGTAGGTTGAAGTCCTTCCTTGATCGCTCGAATTTCTTTCATCATCTCTTCATCAATTGCAAGACGACCAGCTGTATCTACGATCACTACATCACAACTATTCTCCTTGGCATATTGGATAGAATTTTTTGCAATTTCTACTGGATTATTGTTACCAGGTTCTGTATAAATTTTTGCCCCTACTTGTTCTGCCAAAACAGTTAATTGATTAATGGCTGCAGGTCGGTAAACATCACAAGCCACTAACAAAGGTTTCTTAGACTTTTTATTTTTTAAGTAATAGGCAAGTTTTCCACTAAAAGTAGTTTTACCACTACCTTGTAGACCTGCAACAAGGACAATTCCAGGATTCGCCTTAATATTAATACCTGCTGCTTGTCCCCCCATCAACTCCACCATCTCGTCCATGACGATCTTCACCATTAATTCACCTGGCTTTACAGCATTCAGAACATTCGATGAACCAAGTGCTTTATCTTTTACATTATCTGTAAATTCCTTTGCAATCTTGTAATTCACATCGGCTGCAACAAGTGCTCTTCTGATCTCTTTAATAGAAGTCGCAATGTTTAACTCCGTAATTTTATTATTTCCAGACAAAACCTTAAACGCTCCATCCAGTCTTTCCTGTAAATTATCGAACATAACTCTGTATTAATTTTGGGCAAATATAGGTTAGAAATCTATGTATTGACTCCTAAATGAGATATTTATTTCTTCCATAAACGCATCCATGATCTGTGTTGATTTATTAGTGAAAAACAAATTCTCTATCAATTGTTGTGCATTTTCATTTATATTTTTTGGGGTTAAACCCCAAAAAGCATCCGTATTCAACAATGAATGGACGCGTTTTGCTACAGCTCTTCCACTGTCAATAATGGTTACCGTTTCCGGTAAAATTGTTTTTAATTGCGGTATCAAAAATGGGTAGTGCGTACATCCCAAAACCAAATAATCAATATCTGCTTTCACTAAAGGCGCCATCAATTCTTCCAATAGTAAAGTCATCTCATCACTGTACATTTTGCCCTCTTCGATCAGTCGTACAAGGCCAGTTCCATGTTGATTTATCACATGCACACCTTTAGCAAATTTCTCGGAAGTACTCTTGAATAAATGACTAACCAATGTGCCTTCTGTTGCAAGCACTCCTACCTTATTGTTCTTCGTTTGCATGGCAGCTGGTTTAATAGCTGGTTCAATTCCTACAAAAGGAATATCGTATCGATCTCGTAAAGTCGAAATAGCCGCTGTTGTTGCTGTATTACATGCGACTACAACCAATGAGCAACCTCTTTCAATTAGAAACTCAGTGTTTTTAATACTTAATCGAATGATCTCATCAATAGATCTAGTTCCATAAGGAGCGTTCTTATTATCGGCTAAATAAATGGACTTCATAGTAGGCATTAAGGTATGGCATTCCTGCCAAATTGATAATCCACCCAATCCCGAATCAAAAAAACCTACTTTATTCTGTTTATGCATCATGTATAAAACGATTGAAAAATCATTTTCATTTTATTTGAGGCTTGTCGTAATAATGATTTCGCTTGACAAAGAACGGTGAACAGGACATTTATCTGCTATTTCTAGAAGTCGAGTAATTTGCTCTTCACTTAATTCTCCTTTTAGCTCTATTGATCGATCAAAAGTATCCAATTTTGCTCCTTCTCCATCACAAGACATACAATCTTCATAATATTCTTTGGAATAATTCACATGACATTCTACTTCTTCAAGCGGCCATTTTTTTCTTCTTGCATACATCTGCAGCGTCATTGTAGTGCATGCTGCTAAAGCTGAAGTTAATAATTGATATGGACTTGGCCCAAAATCGAATCCGCCCACCTGTTCGGACTCATCAGCTAATAACCCATGTCGACCAAGCATTAACTCGGTAGTAAAACCTGAATCCCCCAATCGTGCGACTACTTGACGATCCGTTTTTAATTCAGGAGATGAGCTGAAATTTATATACCGTTTTGCCCAACTTGCAATAACAGATCCTGTATAAAATGCATCGTCTTTGTTAGTCAACATGTGATCAGCACCATTCAACGTTACGAATGACTTCGGGTGATTAGCCGTTTTATAGATCTTTGCAGCATTATAGATTTCGACAACTCGATCTTGAGGTGAATGCAGCACCATTAAGGCTTTATTCATTCCTTTCAGTGCATCGTTTAATTTATATGCTCTCAGGTCATCAAGAAATTGTTTTTTGATCGTAAAGGTTCTACCTGCAAGATTGATCATTGCTTTACCTTCACTTTCTATCTCTATGATTTTATCTTCGAGAAGATGGGTCACATGTTCTGGTTCAGCAGGTGCTCCTACCGTTGCAATAGCTTGAATAGAGTCAATTTGAGATCCAGCAAAAATACTTGCAGCTCCACCAAGAGAATGTCCTACAATTAAAGAAGGTGCTTCGTAATGTTCTGTTAGAAAATCTGCCGCCGCAATAAGATCGTCTACATTACTCGTGAAATTCGTATCAGCAAAATCTCCTTCACTATCCCCTAGACCAGTAAAATCAAAACGCAAGACTGCAATTCCTTTCATGTTCAATGCCCTTGAAATATGACGGGTTGCGATGAGGTTTTTATTTCCAGTAAAAACATGAGCAAAAATGGCATATGCACCAGGTTTTGGCAACATCGGTAATTCTAGTCGAGCAGATAATTCATAGCCATTGTTATTGACGAAATGTACTTTTTGTGAGGGCATAAAGGAGCTTTTATTTTTTGGGCTTAAAGCCCAAAACCTTTAACGATAAAACTTAAACCAAGATTATGCAAAAGAAAATCTATGGCAAAATCCAAGGTTAAAAATATAATTATTGAGACTTTAAACAGAATGGTTACGTTATAAAGTTGTATTATATCATTCCTTTATGTCTTTTCTTTATCGTTTTTCAGTCTATTGCTTAGTAAACATATCCTGGTGTTTACTCCTTCCTCAACTTACTTACGCCCAAGGAAGTGTCGAAGATCAATTGCATAAAGAGATCTCTAAAATATTACGCTTCGACATTGAATGGAAAAAGAAACAAACACCTGGATTTGTTGTACATGTCATCGAACCTGACACCAGTTTCACTGTTACTTTTGGTCATGAAGTAAACAGTAAGGAAATGATCTCAGATGAACGACTGTATGGGATAGGTGGATTATCCAAAGTTTATACTGCCATAGCAGTGGGATACGCCATCCAGTCTGGTTCCGTAGATACTTCAAAAACCATTAATGAAATAATTCCTGACTTAGCAATAACACAGGAGATCACTATATTGGATCTACTGAGACATGCAGGTGGAATGCCAAGGGTTCTGAAAGGATTGAATGTGGGACGAAAACACGACTTCAAAGAAGTGACGTACAAAGAATTTAGCGATGCAATTGCTCAAAATTCAATTAAGAATAAAAAAGAATTCCTTTACAATCATCATGGACATGCACTACTGGATGCCTGGCTAATAGCAGAAACAGATAGAAGTGTAAAGTATTGGTATACAGAAGCACAACAAGAATATCCCTTATTACCAGATTGGAAGGAAGATCAAGAAACGATAGGGTTGAACAAACAAGGAAAGGAGCAAATGAGTATATCATATGGTATCTACACCCCATCTCTTGGGCTTTATGCAACTAAAAATGATCTGGAACTTCTCGTTCGATTTTTATTAACGGATACCAAATTGACACGTTTTATAAAGAAAGAAGTTATAAAAACAGATATTCATAAAACCATTCGTTTTACAAACGGGCTTTATTACATTTCTAAGGGTAAAAAACATACCATCTTAGGACATGGAGGAAGAAGTGTTAACAATAGTGCCTCCATTCACTTTGTTCCAGAAACTCAAAAAGGTCTTGTAATGTTGTACAACTCTGAAACTGGAGTTAATCAATTATATTTGCCTATACTATCTATGATCAATAACAATTGGAGAACATAATGGGAAAGAAAAATAAAAAAGGAACAGGAGATCAGTTGGTTTTCACAACAGGTACAGAAGGCAACTCTTTTTTTAATCACATCAATTTAGGAGGAGAAAAAGAAGAAGAATCGAGCATTGATTTTGGGTCAAGAATAAGAGTATCAAGAGATCGTAAAAATCGAGGTGGGAAAACGGTTACATTGGTCAAAGGACTAGACTTATCGGAAGATGAACTGACCGAATTGTGTAAAAAAATGAAAAACAAATGTGGTGTAGGAGGTGCAGTAAAAGAAGATGAGATCATGATTCAAGGAGACCAAGTGAAGAAAGTAATTGAAATGCTACAAAAAGAAGGGTATACGGATGTAAAGCAAAGTGGTGGGTAATGAATAACAAAGCCGCAATATATTATGGCTCCATTATACAGCAAAGAAATGATGTAGCACAAAAGAAACCAATGTATTCTCTACATGTAAGTACTCCGTATGGACAAAGAATTATTATATGATTTATGTTTATTTTCCGAAAATCATACGGAAGCCGAATTAACTTTATATCTTGATCTTTTTGGCGATGAATGTCTTATTCAGTTATTTAGCCAGTTCCCTATGGCATCATCAGCTGAAATTCCAGATCAATTGATGCAGTCAATCTTAGATATCAAATCTAAAAATGCAACTTTTAAAAAGATCATTTCAGAAAAAGCACTACATCACTTTGAGATGAATATTGGTGCAGGAGAATATCGAATCGAGCAGAAATATGCACAACAATACCCTACTGATCGTCTAGAAGCTACGCGAGCCCATTTCAATATTTTTGATTCGAGTCATGCATTCGATACGTTAATGATTCAATATGTTGTTTTATCTCTCAAAGGGACAAAAGACACTGCAGATGTTTTTATCACATTGGACTTTGATGTACCTTGGGAAGAAGAACATGGTTGTAAAATGTTATTTAAAAATGGAGAATTTGTGGGTTACGAGTGACAACCAAGTTCACATCAATAAATTATTTTGATTTAGAAAGGTTGTTGCAGAGGCCACAACATATTGCATCTCCATAATGCGATTAAATATTAAAGAATAATCTATCACAAAAGTTAATGGGATAAAATCCCTATTTCTTTTCCCCTACCACCATCCTATCCTTTCCTTGCATATCTTGATGGAGCTTTACATTCTGAAACCCTATCTCATTAAATAGATTTTTTACTTCTTGCCCATAATGTTCATTGATCTCTACATATAATCTACCATTATTAGTCAAGTTGGAAATAGCGTAAGCTGCTATGACTTCATAAAATTCCAACGGATTTTCGTCTTCAACAAACAAAGCAAGTCCAGGCTCATAGTTTAATACATTGTCAGCCATCAATTCCTTTTCTTTTAGTGGGATATAAGGTGGATTACTTACCATAACATCAAACTTCATTTCAGGATGATGTGTCCGAATATCTGCTTCAAAATACTGGACTGTGGCGTTTAATTCTTTTGCATTCTTATCCGCTATTTCAAGAGCATGTGGACTTACATCCAATGCATATACTTCTGCAGCTGGTAACAGTTTGGCTAAAGAAACAGCAATACAGCCACTACCTGTCCCTATATCCAATATTTTGGGCGAAAGCCCCTTAAAATCAGTATAAACTTTATGAACAAGTTCTTCTGTTTCTGGTCGCGGAATCAATACATGTTTATTGACAATAAATTCGTGGTTGTAAAAAAAGGAACGACCAATAATGTATTGATAAGGCTCATTTTCCAATAATCGCTCGATCACTTCTTCTAGCACTTCTTCTTGTTCTATAGGGTAATTAGCATGCATTATTTCCGTCCATATATGAGATCGTTCTTGTTCCGTAAAAAACCCACCCAGCTCTTGATCAAATACTTTTTTTGCTTTATCCATTCAGATACAATTGAACGGCAAAGAAAGAAAAAATCATAAGGATCATGTACACTGCATACTCCTTAACTGGCAAATAATTCTTTAATGCTATATGGTATTTTTGTTTTACAAAAACAACTGATAATACTCGGTTTATAAGAAATGCTATTACAGTACCTAATGCTACACCCGTGATGCCCATTGTTCTTATTAAAATCAAACTTAAACATAGATTAATTACAAATTCAATTGCTGAAAACACCATAAGCGCTTTATTATTCTTCTTAGCATACAAAATAGTATGTGGCAATAAAACACGACTTGAAATGATCAGAATGTAAAAATTAAAAACCTGCGCTGAAAGCACAAACCCCTCACCATATATCCCTTTAAATAAGAGGGGTGAAAGAAATAAAAGAAGGATAGAAAGTGGAAAAATAAAATGCATCAATCTTCTTATTCTATTCTTCATTTCAGTCATTTCCTCTATATTTTTTGATAATATAGGAATGAAAGAAGCGCTTATTGCATTTAGCAAGAGCAGAGAAAAAGGTAATTCTCTTGCCCCGTACCTATAAAAAAGAAATTGACTTTCGTCCAAAAATGATGCAACGATATGACCATCCATATAATCCATCGTAGATCCGAGTATAAAATGGATCATCAAAGGAAACGTAAATAAAAACCAATTTCTTTGCTCTCTTACATTCAGCCTAACTCGAGGTTTGATCTGAAACAAAACGCAACTTAATTTTAGCACTTGCGTGACTATA
>JAHDGD010000088.1 GCA_020627825.1 Saprospiraceae bacterium | reverse complement strand
GCAACTATGATTCATTCACAAAAGTTGTTATTTCTTAGGCATTTCAGGTCTCATCACGAAGTTCTATTACATAATATGGGTTAAAAGAAGGTATCTTTTGAACTAGATGTTAAATTTGAAGTGCTCTATAAGTTGACTCCATATCTTCTTTTATCATAAGACTAATAGAACGTAAGATTTTATTGCCAAAAGCACATTCTGTGCATCTTTTCTTTAAACAATATTCTTTATACAAATGAATTAAAGCTTGTGAATCCAATGCATTCTTTGCTTCTACTCCATATTTTTTCCATTGTCTTATTATTTTATTGGATTCTGATTTCAATTGTGTAACAAAGCCCATCGCTCTTTCTACATATTGATCTTCTCCCATGTACTGCCCATAAGCAAAAAGATAAGGGACAATTGCATTTATTACAAGATTTGCTTTGGCTGTAAAACCCAAATTCTTTTCACTTTTCGAAGAAACTTTGTCCCATAGAAAATGAGTAGACCAATAGGAGTCGATTCCAACATCAAATAAACTCCATATATTTTCTAATCGCTCTTCGTGCAATAAAATAGTATGTAAATCTGGGTGAGTATGATACAATGCGGCTAAAAAAGCAATGCGTAATGTTGGAAAAGAAGTTGGTCTCATTCTTGATAATTTCCATTCTACTCCGCTCATTTCATGTAATTGATATTTTTTCTTTAGAAATAAGTATTCCTTCTGTAGTTGTTGAGGATACGCATCATTCCAATTTCCTTTCAACATGCCAGCTTGACCAAAAAACAAAGCCTCAAGTTGGAGTTTCTGATCTCTGTGTTTTGCGATTAAATTTACAGGAATCGAGCGAGCAAGTGATTCCATTGCATGCATATTTACAGGTAACCCCATGCCTTTAGCTAGGCTAATAAATAAAGTTTGATTCCAATCGTTCTTATTAGATTCTAATTCCAATGCAATAGGATAACTTTTCGTTTCAAGTCTTTCTACAAACATTCTATTTAATTGAAAATAGAAAATGTCCATATCTGTCTCACCTAGTTCTGCTGAACAAGAAATATTGTCTGTTCTTGAATGTAAGGTCTCATATCCTTCCAATACATGAAATGGAATTCTATCTTTTAATTCTATACATGGTATTCTAGATCCATCTTGCCTATAAATAATTTCATCTTCATCATATACAACATGTAAAACAACATTCTGGTAATTTTCATCTGTTTCGTGCTGATGTCTGATCCAGTCGCTACTTTTTAAGTGCATTTCAATATGACCATACCAATTGGTTTTTTCTATTGTGATCATCCCTTCTAGAAAATCTGGTCCTGCATTTAAATTATAATGGCCGAATTTTCCAATGCTTATCTGCTTTCCTTCCGTCGTAATTAGGTTAGAAAAATCAAAATTCTTTGTTTTCCATACATAATGGAGCAATTCTTCTTTCATGATTAGTACACTTTCTTATTAGTGTAACGAACCCCTGATTCCGTTCCAGAATTTTTAAAGTTTTTTTAAAAAAAGTTGCTAAACCCTATGGACAGGGAGTTACAAGATGCGCAGAAACCCCTAACACATTAACAAAAAACAATATATGAAGAACCCTTTAACCTGTTTCAAAGAACAATTTCGAGCTATTAAACCATTTAAACCCGTATTAAGAATTTCACACAATGTCACCATAGACCATTCTTACGAAAGGTCCTTTGATAAATGAACTTGGATCAATCTCGCTTTGAAGATTTACACCATTTTTCATTTCACCTTGAAGTAACATACGTGCACATTCACATAATGGTGCAGCAGTTGTAGATTGTATAGCTCTTAAGGTTTTATTTCCTATTAATTTCGGATAAATATTAACTACTTTATCTATTGCTCGTATTCTTCCTGTGTCTGACTTTCCTTTTACTCTACAATAAATTATGATGTAATCATTTTCAACGCTTGGAATCAGTTCAAGCATTCTTTTTTCAAGAATAGCAGATGCATCCTCTCGATCTCCTATTTCGTCTAGTTGTTCTTTAACCCAATCATAATGCCCCACGTAACGAAGCGTCTTGTAATTAATATCTTTGATTTTATCTTTAAAAGCTTCAGGAAAATCAGCAGCTCCTCCAGAAGTATAATTATCTTCATAACGTGTTCCTTGCAACATCAATTCTTGACGATCACTTAGTGATGGAACTGAAATAACTTCATTGTTTTTCACAACAATCGCATCTTTCACATACTCCGTAGCTACACCTATGGGACTCCATGTAAACGCATAAAAATGAGGCGCTGAAGCATTTTCTGATAATGCACCTACTTTCATTTCCATAAGATCTAGTTCATCATTATGATATAGTGATTGGAATTCTTGGTATAAATAATTTCCTAAAATATTTACAAAACCAGGTGCAACACCAGTTTGTAATGCAAATCCAGTCTTAGCATCTTTTGCAATTTCTATGATTTCATTAGTTTCTGCTACATACTCAGTAAGGTTTGCGTAGTGTAGATGGTGTTTAACACATAATCTTGCCATTCTTGGTGCTAATGACCCAGGCAAACAATCTAGCATGATCTCACATGTATTCAGTACGTTCTCCCATTCTTCGTTTGATCCTTCTCGTGGCATCATGATTTGATGCACTTCTACATTCTTAGTTGTTCCATTTACAATAAAATCATGTGTATTCTTTAAAGCTTGATCACTAATATCCCCTATATATAAAGTCACATCTAGTGCATCATTTTCTGCTAATATCAAACCTGCGGCTTGACCTATCCCTCCAGCACCTACTATTAATATATTGTGTTTACTCATTTCTCTTATTAAAATTTACTTTTTATATGGCTCCTTTCTTCAATCGAATAGTTTCCATTTTATTTCAAAGGGGCAAATTTATACTTTGAATTGGCATTTTCAACAAATAAACAGATCAAAACATAAATTATTTGTCCAAACAACTAACAGCCTCATTAAAAATTAGAACTTCAAGATTTTCTATCATGTCAATTTCTTTTTATTTCTTTGCTATTTTAACATGAATAATCTGCCGAACAAATGTTTCATACTAAAGATGTTCGTTTTAAATACACTGAAGGTCCATCCTTTTTCTATCCCGATTTTTCCTGTGAAAAAGGCGAAAGCATTGTAATTTTGGGAAAATCAGGTGTAGGTAAAAGTACCCTATTATATATCCTTGGTGGATTATTAAAACCAAATCATGGTGAAATTTGGATCAATGGAATAGATTGCGCCCCACTTACTGGAAAAAAGTTGGATCATTTCAGAGGAAAACACATTGGAATTGTTTTTCAAAAATCTCACTTTATTTCTTCCTTGACAGTTGAAGAGAACCTTCATTTTACAAGAAAACTTGCTGGTTTAACCAAAGACCGTAAAAGAATTCATACGATTCTAGAACGACTTGCTATTCCTCATAAAAAAAATGAATTTCCTGAAAACTTAAGTCAAGGTGAACAACAACGATTTTCAATTGCTCGTGCATTGGTTACACATCCTCAATTAATTCTTGCAGATGAACCTTCTAGTGCATTGGATGATGAAAATTGTCAACTTATGATCGACTTACTAAAAGAACAAGCAGAAGAGGATGAAGCGAGCTTAGCTATTGTAACTCATGATTATCGATTAAGTCATTTGTTTTCGAATAAAATAGAGCTGTAATATGAATGCATTCTTTATCAGTTGGAAAAACATCAAAAAAAATAGATTATCAAGTAGTTTATCTATTCTGCTTATTGCATTTGGGGTAGCTTTGCTTTCTATTCTATTACAATTTAACAAACAATTTACTGAACAATTCGAAAAAAATCAGGCAGGCATAGACCTTGTGGTAGGGGCAAAAGGTAGTCCCTTACAATTAATTCTTAATTCAATGTTTCATGTGGATGCACCTACTGGAAACATTAAAATAGAAGACGCAGCCTTTTTGTTTAACCCGAAGAATCCCTTTATAAAAGCATCTATCCCCCTCTCCATTGGCGATTCGTATAAAACATTCCGAATTGTAGGAACCACAACAACATTTGTAGAATGGTATGATGCTTCAATTAAAGAAGGGAGATTTTGGGCGAAAGCCTTAGAAGTAGTTGTAGGACATGCAGTAGCTCAAGAGCTGAACTTACACATAGGAGACACCTTTTTTTCATCTCATGGATTTAATGAAGGGGATCTCGCCCATGATGAAGGTGCACCATTTCGGGTCGTAGGAATACTAGATCAATCAGGTACTGTTGCAGATAAAATTATACTTACTTCGACAGAATCGATATGGAAAGTACACGAAAGTCATCATCACGATGCGAACAATATTACAGCGCACAAAGATGATCACGATCATCATGACCATCATTCAGGACATGACCATGATCATGAATATGAACATGAAATAAAGGAAGGGGCTTACGCCCAAAGTTCAAACACTACTCATAATGATTCCATCTCGGCACTAAGTGAAATTGAGGCGCTTTTGGGGCAACCCGAAAAAGATATTACATCTGTATTAGTAAAATTTCATTCCGACAAAAAAAGAGCAATACCCGTCATTAATATGCCAAGAAATATTAATGAAAACACACCAATAATGGCCACCGCGCCAAGCTATGAGTTAAATAAATTACTTGCTAATGTCGCATCTGTCTTAAAAGCACTCTCGTACTTAGCGATCATCATTGCTGTAGTAAGTGCTCTGAGTATGTTTATTTCTCTTTTTACAAAATTGAAAGAAAGACAATACGAATTAGCATTAATGCGTGTAAGTGGTGGAAGTCCTTTATTACTGTCTATATATATTATAACCGAAGCTTTGATTATAGGTTTCATAGGATTTGTTATAGGCCTTTTTCTAGCTCACATTGCTCTGCTCTTTTTATCTGCAATGCTCAATTCCCAATTTCATTATAGTTTAGATGCATTTCGATTCTATAAAGAAGAATATTTTTTAGGTATAGGAACTTTAGTAATCAGTTTAATAGCTGCGTTAATCCCTGCTATAAAAGCATATCATACAGATATTATTAAGTCGCTACAATAACTTCTTTTTTTCGATCAAGTTTTTTTCCCCACCATCTAAATAAACGGTAGAAGAGGACAATATTTATAAATCCCAATACAAAATATCCTGTAAGATAATATGGCCAGGGACCCAATAATAATGGGTTATCAGCGACTGGCGGTGCACAAAGAAAAATATAATTAGCGTCTATTATATAATTAGCAACCCCAACCAATATCAGTATGATTACTCCAATGATGTAGGTAGAAAGCCAAGAGCCTTTCTCGACTCTATGCCCCATTACATAAAACAAATACAGCGGCATCAAAATGATCATTCCATGACTCATGTAATATTCAACAGTGGAAAGTGGAGTAATTTCAATTTCGAATTGAGGGGTTAATATAGCTTGAAGAGCACCCGCCGTTCCTAAAAGGATAACAAATTCAAAAAGTTTTTGATTGTATTTTAATAATAAAACTGCACCACATATTTTGGAAATACCACATAAGTGGAATGGCAATGATACATCTGCTGTCCACGTTCCACTTATGACAAAATATACCTGCCATGATGCTATTAAAATGGCCGCTATAATAAAGAGAACTTTCATAAAATGTTTCTTCAATGTATCTTTTTGTTTACCGAAAAACCATAAAATACATACAATTGAAGTCGTAACGATAAATGTATAGATCCACCATTCTTGGGTAAACGTATCTATAACCACATTTTTCTCCATATATTGAACCAAGCGTTTAATCCGTAATTATCGTCATTTTAATTCAAACAAGAAACAAAGGCTTTCATTATCTATTGATTTCTTTTACTATTTTAATTTTTAATATCTGCTTTAAGCAACGAATTTTGCCAAAACTGAGTCTAGTTATTACAACAGATTGAGTTAGAAAATGACAGATATAAAGGGATTTATCTGTCATTTTCTTTTTTCGATAATTTTTTTCAATTTTTTTTACGTACTCACGCATCACTTTTCCTTTACTTTTTGTCTTATAGATGAATCCGCATTTTTACCTTATCATGCAGCAATGAGGTAACAACACATGGGATTAAGAAAATTAGTAGTTTATAGTTAGACTGGGAGAAGTGGATAGTGTCCGCTTCTCCCCTTTTTATGTTATGTAATACAATATATGTATTCGAAAGCATGTTTAGTAGTAAAATTATCCATCTATAGGTACACATATACAAGATAAAATGTCATACTTACGTTCTAAGATTTCGTTTTTATGACTATGATTTTTACATCTCTTTAAAATCAGAATATGAAACATATAGGTGTCATTCTCTTTAGTTTATTTTTTATTTCATTTGTTCATGCGCAATGTATTGAAGGAAATTGCATCAATAAATTTGGTGTATATAAATTTCGAGATGGTAGTGTATATAGAGGTAATTTCCTAAAGGGAAAACTTCATGGTTATGGAAAGTTGCAATATGCGAATGGTGCAGTGTATGAAGGAGAATGGAAAATGGACCTAAAATCTGGAAAGGGAGTTATGTCATTAACTTCAGGAGATCAATATTCAGGTAATTTTAAAGATGATAAGTTTTGGGGTAAAGGGATTTATCGATATAAGACTGGTGAATTATATGATGGATCTTGGATTAATGGTCAAGCACATGGTAAAGGGCGGTATTTATTCTCTGATAAAGAACGATACGAAGGTGATTTTTTCAAAGGTAAATTTGATGGTGTAGGAGCATTTTATTACGCTGATGGTTCTATATTTATTGGCAATTGGAAAGATAATAAACGTAATGGAGAAGGGAAACTACATTATAAAGATGGAAGAAAAATAGCTGGTGTGTGGAAAGATGATCAATTGATAGATGAGGCTAATGGCTTTCACAACTCCGAACTAGCACAAGAAAATAGAGAAAAAGAAAGGGAGTATGAAACTAATAATAGTATCCGAAAACGATATTGGAAAGATTGTAACAATTCATATTGCCATGAAGAAACAGGTCAACTAAAATACCAAGATGGTTCTATATGGCAAGGTGAATTCATAAATGGGCAACCTGAAGGCGTAGGAGTGTTGAAATATTCCGATGGAAATAAATACGAAGGCGAGGTTTCAAATCATGCTCCAAATGGTGAAGGGGTTATGTATTTTAGCAATGGTCAAGTGGTAGGAGGAACATGGAATGATGGCTACCCCATCAAGAAAAAACAAAAAGTAGAATCTCAAGTCGTGCATCAAGATGTTCAAATTGATAAAGATGATGAAGTAAAAATATGGGCTGTAATTGTAGGTGTTTCTTCCTATGCACACATGCCTTCACTTAAATACACAGATGACGATGCATACCAGATTTATGCTTTCCTTAAAAGTCCTGAAGGCGGTGCATTGCCCAATGCACAAATTCGGCTTTTGATTGATGAGAATGCTACTCGTCAGAATATTCTTGCAGGCATGAATGATGTACTTTTAAAAGCAGATGAAAATGATGTTGTTTTAATGTATTACAGTGGCCATGGTTTACCAGGCATGTTCTTACCTATAGATTTTGATGGCTATTCCAATAATTTGAGCCATTCAGAAGTACTCGAAGTTTTTAAAAATTCAAAAGCTAAGCATAAATTATGTATTGCAGATGCTTGTCACTCAGGAAGTCTTCTAGCAAGTCGATCTCCTTTCAATCAACAACTTGAAGAATTCTATCAAGAATACGATAATACAGAAGGAGGAACAGCACTTATTATGTCTAGTAAATCTGAGGAGGTGTCATTGGAAACAAGTGGATTAAGACAAGGTATATTTAGTCACTTCCTCATAAGAGGGCTGAATGGAGAGGCAGATGTAAATGGAAATGATATTGTTACGGTCACTGAATTATTTGATTTCATTTCTGTAGGCGTAAAACAATATACTCGAAATGCACAACAACCTTCTATTGCAGGTAATTTCGACAAAAACATGCCCATCAGTACAGTACGAAAAAAATGATGAGCATGATGTTATCCTTTAAGTCGACCCCATAAATTGTTCACCCTACTATCTAATTGAGTTGCTAAGGAATAACAACTATGGGTAGGATCATCAAGAATTTTGTTAAGAATTGTATGAAATGTTGGATCATTACGACCATTCTTTAAGTACAACAACAATGCTCTTGTGTATTCTTTATTCTGTATGATATTCGGATATCCTAAATCGATTTGATCAAGACCAGAAAGTGCTTCATCATATTTCTGTTCTAGTGCTAATTCTCTAATATTTTTCATGGGGATGATGTATTGTACTTCGATTATAGAATCAAGATTAACTGACTCATTTCCCCTTTCTGCAAAGCTTTTTTCTTTGATTAATAGATCTTGCGCGATCATTCCCTTATCTATCTTTTGAAGACGTATAAGAATAGAAAATAAAATAACAATTAAACCAGCTAAAACAGTAGCTATTATCCACTTTCTATTAAATGAGGCCACCCGTTTTTCATTATCATTTTGTTTGTGATCATTAGCCTGCCTACTAGCATCAACTTGATGCATTATATCGAGTAGCTCCATATCTTCTTCAGCAGATATAATGTGTCGAGCGAGTTTTAATTGTACTAATTTCTCGCGAAATTCAGCATCTGATTCGAGACGATTTTCCACGGCTTTTTTTTGGGTTGAACCCAAAACTCCTTCCAAATAATCTTGCAACAAAACCATATCGTTATCCTCCATAAGTAAAGTCTTTTAATTGTGGAAATAAAGGCAGATATTCCAGTAAGCTTTGCATACAGCGATGCTTTTGTTGACGTGCTCTTGAACCTGAAGTAAAATTCAGTTTTCTGGCAATTTCATCATATGAGTATCCATGGGACCAAAACCGAAGAAGTTTTCGACATTTCGGATTAAGTTGTGCCATAATTTCTTTGAGCGCTTGCTGGGTTTCTTTTTTTAAATACAATATGGATGGTGGCTCTGAAACACCATATTCTTTTTGATCATTGGATTCTAAAGCAAGTGTTTTAATCCTACGCGAATGATTTTGAATCAGATTTTTTGCAATACTTGTTATGTAGACATTTACATCTTTCTCTAAAGTAAAACTTGGCTTTTTTGCTTTCTTAATAAATGTAATAAAGGCTTCTTGCAAAAAATCTTTGGTCTCCGCAATAGACGTGTTATATTCGATAGTATATTGATCTAAGTAATTTTCATAATGATAATTTTGATAGAGTGTTTTCATAGACTCACTCATTTTATCACCACCTTGTTTAAGATGAGCTATAAGTACTTTCTGCTGAGCAATATTTAATTTCTGAATCGACAATTAAAGTAATAATATGGTGGCTAAAATCCTTAAAATAATATCTTTTGTATATCAAACAAATATACTAATTCTAAAATAATAACTTAGTTGCTTCTCTTTTCAAATAAATGAAGAAAATTTAAGTTTGTTCGTCAAGTATTTTGCTATCATTCAATTTTTGCATCAATTCAATAGCAAGCACTTGATTTTCCAAAGGGAAATCTGTAATTTCGTAAAATATTCAACTCTATCTTAACTAGTTAGGCATCGAAATTGATGTTTAGTTACTCTATACAATACACCATGATGGTATTGTATTCAAAAAATCAAGAAGTATGAAAAAAACTGTACTATTCTTCTTGAGTCTTGTACTGGGATTTAGCGCGATTGCCCAGGATTACATAGGCTCAGGTAACGTCCCCGTTATTACAACTACTAGCTCAACTGAAATTGGATTTAATGCAGACAATGTATTAAGTGGAAATGGTTTAGAAGCCGATGCATATGACGCATCAAGATTTCTTTCACAGTCTACCTTTGTATATTTAGAAGAAGATGTAGATATGCTTTCCGATGGAAACTATGAAGCATGGATTGATGCACAGATAGCATTACCAACAACCTACATTTCACCAACACATCAAGTAGAATTTGAAGAAGCAAGGGATATCTTCTACGCAAATGGAGGTGTTGACTATTATGGACCTTCCGACAAACACTTTAACTATGCTTGGTGGACCGTTGCATTGACAGCGGAAGATCAATTACGACATAGAGTTGCATTAGCCTTAAGTGAAATTTTTGTCATTTCAGGAAACTCAGACTTAGGTGCATTTGGAGAAGGCCTTTCTGATTATTATGACAAATTACTTGATGGATCATTCGGAAATTTTCGTGATTTAATAGAAGATGTAACGTATCATCCGTGTATGGGATATTATCTTTCTCACTTAAACAACCATAAGACAGTAGGAAACATAAGACCTGACGAGAATTATGCAAGGGAAATTATGCAACTTTTCACAATCGGTTTATTTGAATTAAACAACGATGGATCATACGTACTTGAAAATGGCGAACCTGTTCCGACATATGATAACGAAGACATCAAAGAATTTGCGAAAGTATTTACAGGCCTTAAAGGTGGTGGATGGGATGAAGATAGCAACAACACTGGTATTCCACCATTTGGTGCAGGCATTTTTGGAATTTCCAAAACTGATCCTATGGTGCCGGATGAATCTAAGCATGAGCCAGGAATAAAATATTTATTAAATGGAGCAACTACAAACTCCGACACCAATGGAGATATTACAAATGCACTGGATAATTTATTCAATCATCCGAATGTAGGGCCATTTATAGCTAGACTCTTAATTCAAAAGTTAATCAAGTCCAATCCAAGTCCTGCTTATATAAACAGAGTAGCTACTGTATTCAATGGCACTGGCGGAGGAGAAAGAGGGAATATGGCTGAAGTAGTAAAAGCGATACTTCTAGATGAAGAAGCTCGACAAGCAAGCTATCAATTGGATGAAGACGCTGCACGAATGAAAGAACCAATTGTACGTTACGCTCAAATAGTTGGTCTTTTGGACAGAGACAATCCTTCAGGAAATTTGTGGAATAACGGATTTAATTACCAAGATGAAATGGGACAATATCCTATGCAATCACCTACTGTATTTAATTTTTTCCTTCCTGATTATCAACCGGGAGCTTTATATGGCTTATATGCTCCTGAATTTCAAGTATTCAATACAAGAACTTCTATTAATTGGGTGAATTTCATTCATACTTGGGTTGTGTGGGAAACTTTGTTTTATGACTGGGAAAATAATACGGAAAACGTATATGTTGATTACACGAATTATGATCAACAAGTCCAGCGCGTAGAAGAATACATCAACTTTTTTGATAAAATGTTCACACATGGAACATTAGATGATTTTACTAGACAAGAAATAAGAACAGCAATTAACAGTGTAGGATGGGATAATGGAAAAGCTAAGATTGGATTGTATCTTATATTAACTTCACCTGCTTATACCATTCAAAGGTAAGCTTACTAAATTTTTTAAAAATGAAAAGAAGAAATTTTATAAAAAACAGCTGCGCTGCAATGGGTTATACAACCTTGTTTAGTACACTTACAAACTTGAAAAGTATAGCAGCAGTCGCGAATTTTAACTCATCAATAGGAGACTGTGATGATTATAAAGCATTGATTTGTTTTTCAATGAGAGGAGGAAATGATTCCTTTAATTTATTGACACCTTTCAAAGATAGTGGAGAAACAGATACACAATATGATGTATACAGTGCAATGCGAACAGATCTAGCACTTGGATTAAATGATCTTACCGAATTAACAGTAAATAATCCATTGAATGGTCGCTTAGCAATACCAAACTATATCAATGGCATGAAAACAATGTATGACGAAGGAGATCTTGCATTCCTTGCCAATGTTGGTTCATTGGTAGTTCCTATTGCTAATAGAGACGAGTATTATACAGAAATAGCAAAACCACTAGGATTGTATTCTCACTCTGACCAACAAATGCACTGGCAAACTGCAAATCCAGCCGTAAGAACAAATAAAGGATGGGGAGGATTAATGTCTGAAATGACTAATCAAAGTTCTTGTAATACCGCAGTATCTGTCAATATATCATTAAATGGTACAAATGTATTTCAAACAGGAAATGATGCCTTTTCTTATGTAATTCACCACACCAACGGTAGTACTGGAATTAGAAACTATGGAAACGGCGGTGGATTCAATAATGCAAGAGACATGGCTATGGATAATATACTAGATCATGATTTCCAAGATGCATTCAAAAATGCATATGTCTCTACCATAAAAGATTCGAATGATACGCACCTTTTATTTAGTAGTTCCATCGATTCAGTTAATTTAACTCAAACATATGGTGATTCAAGACTAGAACAAAGTTTTGCGATGATTGCAAAGACTATTTTAGCAGCTAATAGTTCAACACCATTAAGTAATATGAAGCGCCAGATTTTTTATGTGGATCTTGGTGGGTTCGATGTTCATGATGAAGTTTTAGTTTCTCAACAGGATTCTTTAACCTTAATCAATTCCGCTTTATCATCATTCAGACAAGAAATGATTACAGCTGGATTACATGATAAAGTAACGACATTCAGTATTTCTGAGTTTGGTAGAACCCTTACTTCAAATGGACAAGGATCCGATCATGGATGGGGAGGAAATCAATTTTTGATGGGTGGCGCTGTAAATGGTAATAAAGTGTATGGAGAATACCCTGCAGACCTAAACTACAACTCATCTCTTGAACTAGGTGGAGGTGTTTATATTCCAACCATGTCAGCAGATATGTACTTTGCTGAGCTCGCATTGTGGTTTGGAGTGCCTAAAACTGATTTGCCAATAATTCTACCGAATATTAGTGAATTCTACGACATCTTCAGTAACGAAAATCCTCTTGGTTTACTTTCCTAAAATTGAAAAAATGAAAATGATGAAAACTCAATATATAATCATAATGCTGACTTGCTTTTTCGCATATTCAGCACAAGCGCAATTATATCCTGATCGACATACAACTTCACCGGATGATGCATGGAAATCATGTACGGAAGCAATGAACCCCAATGGGGAAAGTGGAATGAGTCACTGGATAAAATTCGATTTCGAATCCATAGAAGATATTTCCGATATTAAAATATGGAATTTAAATGACCCTGCATCGCTAACTGATGGTATTTCTACTTTAAGAGTAGATTATTCTACCGATAATGTAAATTGGACATTCGGAGGAGAATTTACAGTTCCCATTTCTGATGGATCAGCTTTTTATGAAGGGGAAATTGTAGGAACATTGAATGGGGCACAAGCACGATACATCATTCTTACCGGTGTTGAAAATCATGGAGGAACATGCTTCGGTATAAGTGAAGCTCGTTTTTATCTAGGACAATCCGTACCAGTAGAATTATTAAGTTTCGAAGCAAATTGTGACGAAGGAATCAGTACGTTAGAATGGTCATTTGGTGATATAAGTGATTTTGAAAGTTTGGATGTAGAAAGAAGTTCAGATGGAACAAAGTGGGAAAAGATCTATTCTACTGCTTCTGCTGGCTCGAAAGACGGAGACTTGATTACTTCAAGTTACACAGATGCTTCTAAGCATATCGGTGCAAAAAATTACTACAGACTTAAAATGTACGATATCAATGGTGTTTACGAATACAGTAATACGGTATTGAACACATGTGAATTCACTGATCAGGATGTCACTATTTATCCTCAACCAGTTCAGGCTGAAATGACAATAAATATGGAATTGACTGAAGCTTCACAAGTTGAGTACACAACACTGAATATCCTTGGTCAACAAATGGATAAAAACGTATGGGATGCAAGTGAAGGTATGAATCAATTTACACTTGATGTTTCCCGTTATGTCGATGGACAATACATCATACAATTTGACATAAATGGAACTACAATAGAAAAGAAGTTCGTAAAAAATTAAGTATATAATCCCTTGTATATAAGGTCGGAACATTCATTTGTTTCGGCCTTTTTTTATGCAATTCCTTTTAATACTATCTTTAACCTCATATCGTAACTAGATCCTTTTTATAATACACTTGGAATTAATTACAATTTCTTACCTTTAGGAAAAACCAACTAAACATGAAGTGCTATTCGATATTACTTGTACTTATTACGTTTTCTTTTTGGGCTCAAGCCCAAAAAAATTACACACTAACACTTAGCGGATATACGGATTTCTATTACTCTGATTTCAACAACTTAAGTGCTGATGATTTTCAACCTTATACAACCGTAGGAGCTGTTCCTGGTGTATTTAAAAACAATATTACGCTTGTGGGATTGAACTTTCAATCCAAAAACGTACGGGCAAATTTCACTACGCATTCCGGAAAAATTGTGGGAGCCACTTGGGATAGTCAATTACCCCAAATTCAAGAAGCAAATGTAGGGGTTCATCTTATTAAAGATCTCTATTTTGATATCGGATATTTTACAACTCACATCGGCATGGAAAGTTTTATGCCAAAAGAAAATCTTTTAAGTTCGACTTCTATCATTACATACAATGAGCCTTTTTATCAGCGTGGTGCGAAACTTCATTATGAAGGATTAAAGCATTTTGATTTACAATTATGGTTATTGGACGGCTATAATTTATTCCGAGATAATAACGAAAACAAATCAATCGGCTTACTTGCAAGTTATGGGAAAGGGAATTTTTCAGCAACTTATTGTAACATTATTGGCCGCGAACCTACTGATAACGGGAATGAATTGCGAACTTATCACAATATGTACATCACGTATGAATTCTATAAGAACATATTTGAACTAAATACTGGAATTGACTTTGCAACACAAACAGATGCTATTTCAGATGATCTTCATACAATGTTTGCTTATATAGCCACACTTCGAGTGAATGTTACAAAACGATTAAGTGTTACAGGAAGAGTAGAATCTCAAACTGATAAGAATAGTATTCTAAGCAGTACGTATACGTATGTTAATGATATTGGAGTAGAAATGTCTGAAGGAATTGACATGATTGGTCTTACAGGAGGAATCGCATATGAACTTTCAGACAAAGCCTATTTCCGATATGAAATACGAAGATTATCAGACCGCGAACAACTAAAAGATATATTCGGAGATAGTTCTTCACGAGTGGAAAATCTTTTCACAATCGGTCTCATGTTTGAGGCAGAATTCGTCAAAAAACAAATGAAAAAATAAAAATATAAAAAAAAATAATAGCTTAACTTGCTGATTATCAAATCTCTTAAAGTTAAAACCCTGTTAAGAATAAGCCTACAGTATTGATTAAATGAGTAAATGAATATATATTTGTAATGTACAATCGTACAATTTCATAAAATAAAAAATACGCTTATAGCAAAAAAGTCTACACTGAATTTATAATATATAATTACTCACCAAATTAGTGTAGATATGAGCGTAGCATTGTTATCTAAAAAGACAGATAGAGAATTGATCAATGATTACCTTGAAGGTAATGATAAGTCTTTCGAAGTACTATTAAACAGACACAAGGAAAAAATTTACACGTCTATTTATTTATTCGTAAAAGATCGTAATCAAGCAGAAGACATTTTCCAAGATGTTTTCATCAAGATTATTGATACGTTGAGAAAAGGAAAGTATAATCACGAAGGTAAATTTTTACAGTGGGCTATGCGTATATCGTACAACATGTGTGTAGATAATTTCCGTCGTTCAAAAAGAAGAACGAAAGTTTCTGCAACCGAAACATTTGACATATTCGATGTGTTAGAAAGTGGAGACGATAATATGGAGACGACTATGATTAAGTCTCAGCTACATGAGAAATTAAGATTTCTAGTTGATCAATTACCCGAAGAACAAAGAGAAGTAGTGATTTTGAGACATTATGCTGACATGAGTTTCAAAGAAATTTCTCAGTTAACACGTGTGAGTATAAATACCGCTCTAGGTAGAATGAGATACGCTCTGATCAATATGCGTAAAATGGTAGGAGACAAAGAGCTTCTTTTAAAATAACGTGAAAAATG
>JAHDGD010000297.1 GCA_020627825.1 Saprospiraceae bacterium | reverse complement strand
TGTATTGTTGGAGCGGATTAAAAAAGAAAGGAAAAAATGAAAAAACATGTTTTTCAGTTGTCGCAAATTTTGCGACAGTTCATACTTATCACCTGTGTTAAACATGTAAGTAATTCTTACAAGTTGAAAAAGCAATATGAGTGATATAGTAATATATAAAGATCAAAATGACAATATAGAGCTACGCCTGCAGCTCAAAAATGATACCTTTTGGATGTCTCAAAAGCAAATGGCTGATCTTTTTGATAAAGATTCGGACACTATTGGCTTGCATCTCAAGAATATCTATAAAACTGGGGAATTGCCTAAAGAGTCAACTACCGAGAAATACTCGGTAGTTCGAAAAGAGGGAAATAGAGAAGTCAATCGAAGCATCCAATTTTACAATTTAGATGCTATTATTAGTGTAGGATATAGAGTAAATTCACTAAAAGGCACTCAATTCCGTATTTGGGCGACCTCAAAGCTCAAAGAGCTATTGGTACAAGGGTACGTCATAAATCAAAAGCGTCTCGAACAGAAAGAACAAGAAGTAAAATTCTTAAAAGCAGGCATTCAAATATTAGGCAGAGCCATAGAACATAAAGCGGACGAAGAAGGGTATGCCTGGTTAGACACCTATGCTATTGGCTTAGGTCTATTAGATGATTACGACCATGAGTCCTTAGATAAGACTGGAATAAGTAAGAAAGAAACCAACTATCCAGAAATTAAGGACTACTATAAATTGGTAGATGCTATGCGGGAAGAATTTGACTCGGCTGTCTTCGGGAAAGAAAAAGATGATAATTTCCAAAGCTCAGTAACGCAAATTTCAAAGGGTATGGGGAAGGACGATTTTTACCCAACCATCGAAGAAAAAGCTGCAATGCTTTTATATCTAATCACTAAGAATCATTCTTTCGTTGATGGCAATAAAAGAATTGCCGCAGCATGCTTCTTGCTTTTCCTTAATCAAAACAACTTGCTGAATACATCAGATGGGTCACAGATTATCAGCAATGAAGCTTTAGCAGCACTGACCCTATATATTGCTAGTAGCAAGCCTGAAGAAATGGAGACAGTAAAAAGGTTGATCATCAGTGTATTAAATCGAAATCAAAAAATTAATGACGAGCAATGAATTAAGAATTACGAATGAAAAGTGAAAAAGAAAATATTGTTGTTACAAAATCTTATGCGTTTGCTCTCAAAATAGTCGAGATGCATAAATATCTGGTAGAGCATAAAAAGGAATATACTTTATCAAAACAACTATTGCGTTCTGGCACTTCAATAGGAGCGAATATAGAAGAAGCACAAGGAGGACAAAGTCGAAAAGACTTTTTTGCTAAATTGACTATTGCATACAAAGAGGCAAGAGAAACCAAGTATTGGTTGCGATTAATGAGGAATACAAATTATTTAGTAGATAAAAAGAGTGAAGCTCTAATTTATGATTGCGAAGAATTACTCAGAATAATAGGAAGCATTCAAAAATCCATTCGTAATTCGTAATTAAAGAATTCAAAATTGAATATATGACAGACTCAACTATAATATCGAAAATATGGAACCTTGCCAATGTACTCAGAGATGATGGCGTAGGTTATGGTGATTATTTAGAGCAGATAACCTATTTGCTGTTCCTAAAAATGGCCGATGAACTCAATAAGCCACCATACAATAAAGGTCTAAAATTCCCTCGACTAAAGGACGTTGAAGGCAAAGAAATAAAAGACGGTGACATCTGCGATTGGGAAACACTATCCAATAAAAGAGGTGCTGAATTAGAATCATTTTACAGCCAACTTCTGAGATCACTATCAACTGAAAAAGGCATACTCGGGCAGATCTTTACCAAGAGCCAAAACAAAATTCAAGACCCTGCCAAATTACTCAAAGTCATTGATATGATTAATCGTGAAGATTGGGCTTTGATGGGAGCAGACATAAAGGGTAAAATATATGAAGGTCTACTTCAAAAGAATGCAGAAGATACCAAAAGTGGAGCGGGTCAATACTTTACTCCAAGAGCACTGATTAAAACAATGGTCGCTTGTGTTCAGCCGAAGCCGATGAAGACAATTTCTGATCCAGCTTGCGGAACAGGTGGTTTTTTCTTAGCGGCTTATGATTGGATTGTGGAGAATAATAAATTGGATAGACAAGAAAAGGAGTTCTTGAAGAATTACACATTCCATGGAAATGAGATCGTAGCGAATACAAGAAGAATGTGTTTGATGAATATGTTCTTACACAACATTGGCGAAATTGATGGCAACAGTTTCATCAATGCCAATGATGCGTTGATAGCAGATGATGGAAATAGATATGATTATGTTTTAGCAAATCCACCGTTCGGAAAGAAAAGCAGTATGACCATCACTAATGAACAAGGTGAAACAGAAAAAGCAGATCTAAGTTACAATCGTCAAGACTTTTGGGAAACTACATCAAACAAGCAGCTGAATTTTTTACAGCACATCAAAACACAATTGAAGATTACAGGAGAAGCAGCTGTTGTATTACCTGACAATGTCCTCTTTGAAGGAGGAGCAG
>JAHDGD010000087.1 GCA_020627825.1 Saprospiraceae bacterium | reverse complement strand
GCATTTTATAAATGAAAATTATTGAAAAACTGTCCTAACAAAGGGGGTAACTACATATTGTACTCAAGATAGTTTGATCTAAGACCAAGGGTACTTCATTTTTACCGTATTACTTAGCCATCCAATAAACATATTCTTCAATGGTTTTGCTACCATCAGCATCAAGATAAACTTGCTGAGGCCATGGATCCATGGTAATCATTCTAGGTGATTGATTTTTATGGTCCAGTACATGAATCATTGTTTCATTCAGCCATCCCCATTGCATAGTTCTCACAAAATATTTTTCTTTTATTTGGGATTTGGCCAATGTCTCAAAAGGTGGGAAGTTCTTTTTTCTAGACTTAAAAAAAGCAAACATAATAAGAAGTTTATAATGAATAATTTTGATTGAATATACATAAATGTTTTAACCCTAATGTTTTGCACATTTGGTTAAGCATAAAAGTACTTCCGATAAAAAACTAAAGTACATTGTATATGACCTCAATGATCAGGATAGAGTAGATGAAATGTCGACTCAAGATGATGCTAAGATTTTTTTTGTGAGGTGAGTACAAAAGCTGGTGGTAGATTGCGTAAAACAAAATTCGTTACAACATTCCCAAAGACTTTCTGGTAAATTTTTCTTGTCAATAAAGAGTAGTGTATTTGTACATAGAATGCTCCTTGTTTCATCCTTTTTTTGCAGGCATAAAGTATGGAGTAGGTGAGCTCTTCAGGAATAGCGACAAATGGTACAGCTGATATTACGGCATCCACTTGCTGAAATCCATGTTCATCTAAATATTTAGCTAAATGTTCAGCAGAATCTTCTATAACCACTAATCTTGGGTCATCAATGTTTCTTAGTATTTGACAAAAGTTTGGATTGACCTCAAAAGATAGTAAAGTAGCTTGTGGAGGCAACGAACGTAAAATATGCTTAGTAATTACACCATCTCCAGCACCTAATTCGACCACCACTTTATCAGTTTCCTTTATTTGAGCCTGAGCAACCATCTTCTTGCACATAGGACCAGAACTTTTAGTAATAGTGCCTACCTCCTTTAGATTTTTTAAACTTTCGCTCAGGAAACTCATAAAGTATAATGTTTAATTGGCTAAATATCTAAATTATATATTTTGAACCACTCATTAAAATTTAATAATGTATATCTAAAATGTGCTGGTTGAACATAGATAATCAAGTATAAAATTATTTAACATATATCAACTATTTAAATTTAAAATTTGAATTATTAGGCTATTGTGACACATTTGAGTAACCGTTAACTTAGTTTTAAGTTTATTTGGTTTATTTGAAGATTTTGAAATTTAATTAGATCTTAATCACTAATTAATATCTTTCTATAGGTTTTTATTAAAGATGGCGAAACATATGCATAATTGTTTACCTATTTGGATGACCAGACAATAAACAGTAATAAGTAAAAGCATTAAATCATTAAAATCAACATCTATGAAGTTTGAATTTAATTATTCCTTTAATAAATCTGTACTCAAAATATTTTTGATCATAATTTCTTTCTCCACTGTTCATCGTAATTATGCTCAAAATGAAAGCGATCAAGAGAGTTCATTTTGTAACGAACAACCTTGTGGTATTCAAGCAAATACTTTGGTTTGGTTTAGAACAGAACAAGAGGCTGAGTGCAGCCCGAAAGGATTCTGGGCCGATTGTGGACCTGATATTATTCCTATGTATGAAAGGGATGACTGTGCAAATTATGTTGAGCATGGGTCTTCGCTTTTATCCATGAATTACAATCCTGCGCTGTATTTCGGTCAAAGTGAAAAACCTAAAGAGTATGAATTTCGTTTAAAAAGTAATGAAAAGGTAGATATAACGGTTATTGCAGTATTAGTTCCGCGAATCAGGATTGATCCTAATGATGAAGAATATGGATTGCTTCTTCCGGAATATGACAGGGTAAGATCATTAAGTATTGATTCTATGAGAGTTACATCACCTGTTTTATTTAATGAGGAGCACGATTATGGAGATCATTTTGGTTCTGACCTTTTTATCTTCAATGACCTACCTAAAGAAGTTGAACGCTATGGCAAAATAGTAACTTATCAGACAACCTTAAAACCCAATAGAAACATATTGGCTAATGATATGATTCAGGAAATTTTTAAAATCTACTCTCACGATGAAAATGAAAATACTTACCAGCAGCATGGACAAGTACCTGAATTTATAGTCTTTAACAAGGTACTAAATGAATTGGAAAGATTAAAAGCTGAAACCTATTTGGCAATAAAGTTTGGGATTGCAAAAAAGGAAAGCTATGAATCATGTTCACTTGGGACTGTTTGGGATAATTCAGAATATGGTTGTAGAATAACTGGAATATCTAATGAATCAGAGTGGCATCTTAACCAATCAAAATCAAATTCATATTATGAAGAAGAAAGTTTAGAAGATGGGGAAGTACCTGGAAGATTTATTCCATTGGATGAACCTAATGATTATTCCCACAACAGAGAAAGACTCTTAACTATTGGAGTTGAAAACGAGTCTAAAACAATAAAAGAAAATTGGAATTTGTCATACCATATCTGGGGAGATTCAGACATTGACCTTGAGTTAACTAGTGTCCCACAAAACGATATGCAGTATGTAGGTAGAATTTGGAGAATGGAAAAACATATGGAAACGGGCGATGATTTAATTCCATCCGTTAGTTGGGGCAATTTTGAGAATTTATTTAATAAAGATGATGCCTTTTTTAAAAATTGTGACAAAGACAATCCAGGAATTGCTTCTTCCACTTTTAGTATCCTTGAAGATGGTTATTTAAAATTTAGCATCGCAGATATTGGGGCAGCAAATAATTCTACAATTGGCTTTTCAATCAATAATGACAACTTTGTCAACGGCTTTCCAACGAACGATTACTGTAATGACTTTGTATTTGCAATTAGATATGATGATGGTAATTCCGCTGTAGTCTATGATGCAAATCACGATGGGTATTACGATACAGAGGTGCCTTTCTCTGCTAGTTCTAATCAAGCTTTTCAGATTACAGTTGAAAAAAATGCTCAAGGAAACTTTGAATTTAGTGCTTCTGGGGTGACATTTGTTAGTGAGCTTAAATGTCTATCTGCTGATGGTGCTTTTGCAAAGATGATAATCAATGGAAGTGATTTTGGTGTTGGACCATTTGAAGCAGATGGTTTTTCTGAAAGCCCACAGAAAGGAACAAATGTAGAATACTCTATCCCAAGGATTGCTAAACTATTCGGAGGAAGTGAAGCTGCATTACAGAATTATACTCCCGTTTTATTGGTTGACAGAAATGCAAATGGGGGATTTGATTTTGGAAATGCTGAAGGATATTTAGGTACTTATAGTACAACCCCTGGTACTTATGCAGATAGAATCGAATTTTATGGATTTGAATGGGATACTGACGGAAGTGGAGCGGACCTATTTACGCTGGCATTCATTATTTGTGATGATAATCAGTATCAGGTATTTATAGATCAATGTTGTGATGATTTATCTGATGTTGCATTCACCGCTTCTGGTTGCAATGTTTATGATCAGATTTATTATGAATTTAAATTAAACGATATAAGCGAACCCCTTATAGAATCTGGCTTTGTAACAGGTAGTGATTATGTCGAATTAGGAGAACATCCTCCAGGAGAATATATCCTGACTATAGTTTTTAGTAATTGTGTAGTGGTTGAAGAAATTATAGTATTGGATGATTTATATACTTTACCTGATATCCTTTTTGATCCGGATATAGTAGAGTGTAATGAATTTGGGAATACGACCTTAATTGCATTTGACTTAATCGACATTTCTTTAATTCCATTCTTAACATTTGATTGGACTTTACCGGATGGATCAATACTTTATGATCATTTTGGCCAATTAAATGCGCTAGAGCCTGGCATATATTCAGTTACGGTAACTTTAGATTGTCCATATTCTTCCACAGGTGAGTCGTGTTCTGTGACCGATCAAATAGAAGTACTTCCTTGTTGTGATGAGGAAGGTTTAATCTCAGTTATTTTATCTGAACCTTGTTGTAATTGCACCAATGTAAGCTTAGAATTAAACGCTGATTGTGAAGGTGATTACACATTTATATTATATCAAAATGGGGGTCAATTAATAGATGGAGATATTGAAAATCAAGTACCTCTAATGCTGGATGATTGTTTTCTATATTCTGATGATCCTGCTGACAATAAATACTATGTTGAGTTTTATTCGGATGGTGAATTTATTTCGGCTACAAATTTCACAATCTTACCTTCAAACTTTGAAAATATAGATTTAATCAGTGGTGATTTTTCTGTGTCTTCTGGGAATGATGATTATTGTTTGTTAATAAGTGATTTAAATGCTGATATATTCAGTTTAGAAGAGAGTATTGATGCAATTGAAATTTGTGATAATGGTGGATTAATTGATATCATTCAAATTAGTGATGGAGATTTTGATGATCCTATTTGCCTTCCTGTGGGATGTTATACTGTTAAGTTATTATTAAGTTGTCCAGACAATCTTAGTGAATGTCAAATTGTGGATGATTTTTGCATACAATGTGATGATTTAGTATTAACCTCACTGGAGGCTTTGGAGCCCTGTTGTAACTGCTCAAAATTGGAAATTTCTGTCACTGGAAAATGTTTTGACAGTTATGATTACACAATAGTTAATGATGATATAGTCATAGAAAGTGGCACATTAACAAATGGAGAAACCTATGTTACTAGTGATTGCTATGAATTTTCCGATAAAGCCCTGGATAACGTTTATTCGGTTAATTTTTATCAGGGACCTGGATTAGTAGGCTCTGAGACAGTCACTATACAATCCTCTGGATTGGATAATTTAGATTTAATCCTAAATGATCCTTTCCAAGCAGATCCATTAACCGAAGAGTATTGTTTTAGCTCAAGCGATTTGAATAATGATATTTTCACTCTAAATGAAACGCTTGGAAACTTAGTTGTTCTTGATGATTTAGGGAACCCAATAAGTACTATAGATTTAAACAGCCTTAATGATATTGAGCAATTATGCTTAGCTCCTGGATGCTATTTATTTGTTTTGGAATTGGAATGTGATGGAGAGATTAGTTGTACCATTGAAAATGAAGTTTGTATGGAGTGTTTTGATGACCCTTCTTTTAATTTTGGCTTAGACGCTTGTTGTCCTTGTAATGTCTTAAATATTTTTGATATCGTCTATCCATGTTCTGATGAACTTACTGTGGAAATAACAGGACCAAATGGTTATTTTGAGTCCATTGAAGTTTCTCAATGGTGGGGCGTGACTGCCTTGGATGAATGTCTATTTGCAGGGGTTTATGACATTGAATTAATTTTTGGTGATGGTACTGTTATGACTCATGAATTAGTAAATAATGAGTTAGTGCTACCAGAAATTGATTTTTTACCAGATGAATTTGAAATACCTACTGATGGAGATCAATTTTGTGTAGATCTTTTTTCTATAAGTCAAGAAATATCCAGCAGTTTTAACGATAATAATGAAGGGGTTTATTTAGGGTTTTTTGATTACATAGTAATACCTCAAGGACAAGACCCAGATTTAGAAAATATAATCCCAATATGGGAGCCTTTGTGTCTAGAAGAGGAAGGCTGCTGGGAAGTTCATATTTTGGTAAGATGTCCTGTGACAGGATTGGAAATCTTAGATCAGAATGATTTAGTATGTAGTATTGAAGACGTTATTTGTGTAGTAATAGATGAAGAAGAAGATTGCGAAGTCTTATTAGAAACTTGCCCATCAGATAAAGATTACACACAAGGGTTTTGTATTGAACCAGGTGTGCCTTTTGATTGTGCATATTCATGGATCTTATATGATGCGAATGGAGACCTAGTTGAATCTTCAGGTCAAGCGGTACTTACGAGTGATTATTTTGAAATAAATATGAATAATTATCCACCAGGAATGTATACAGTTAGTATTACTTGGGCAGGGAATTGTCCATGTGATGGCAGTGTTAGCTTCAGCTTTTTATGGGGTAATGATGGGACCTTTGGAAGACTTTTATCTGAAGACTTTTACTGCGAAAACTCTAATGAGTTAATTAAAATTGAAAATGATGAATTATCGTCCAATTCATTGGTGACTTGGAGTGAAATTATTGAAAAAGACACCTTAATTATTTTAGAAGGAAACATTTCTAACGCTGGAATTTTCCCAGTGGAATATAGAAATATAGAGGGTAAGTACTTATGCAATGTATCTGACCTTGGTACAAATAAAGAATACTTAACTGACTTTTACATTGTTAACTGCTCAGAAGTTTATAGTAGGATTCAGTTAAATCAGGAAGAATGTGTTGCAGAATATGGAAGCCGAATAAGTATCACAACGGATCCAAATATACTCCCAAAGGATGAATATTTCATTTTCAATCTCAACGAAATCAATCCATTCGGAGTGGAAGAAACCATTGAGCAAGGTGTCTTACTTAATGAAAACGATTATATATATATCAATGAAATTGGTGATTATATTTTGCGGCTAACGAGTGATATTGGATTTGAATTAGTATATAATTTAAATATTGAGTTCGACGATTTTCTACCTGAAGAACTTTTGGAACAAGACACGATTACTACTGACTTATCAGCAGGATCCCTCTTTCTTGACGCATCCACAAATGTCCAGTTTGATGCCAATTATACTTGGTTTAAAGATGGAGCATATTTCGCTTCAGAGTCTACTATCGAGATAGTTGATTATGGAGAGTATACTATACAATCCATGACAGCAAATTGTATCCAATTGGATACCCTGATTGTAGATCAAAATATTGGCGCAAGAGTAGCTCAAGATGGAATAAAATTAAGATTTGCTAATCCTATGAATTCTTTAGATCAAAATAAGATATATATAGATAATATTCCATCAAACAGCGAAACTCGTATTGATATTTATGATTCAAAAGGGGCAAGATATCATACAGAGCAAATTCAAGGATTAAGTCAGCACATGATCAAATTCAGGTATACACCAGGCATTTACTTTGTCAGAGTGCAGAATTCCGAACAAGAAATTACTGTGAAGTCATTTATAATCATTTAGAACATTTTCCAATTTATCAATCTTTTTACTATGAATAATATAATAAAATTATTTGCTAGTCTACTATTCTTTGCTCTTATCCAAACCATTGGTTATGCAAATAAATCAGCCATCTCGAGTGGTTCGGAAGAGGATTCTATCCAAGTTTTTACATCCAATATAAATATGGGCATCATCGGTCGTTTCGATGATATAGAAACAGATGCTCCCAATGACAATATTTTCCTAATTAACGTGGATAAAAAAAGCATAAATGACACCGATATTTATTTGTCATTTGAACTAAACGGAGTCCAAAGTTTTGAAGGTGTTTCCATTGTTATTAATGATAATGTGGCAAGGGGGGGCTTTGTTGTAAAAGAGTCAGGAGATTGGACAAAACAAAACATCCGTTTAGACAAACAATGGCTTGAAAATGGCGAAAATAGAATTCAGTTTTCTAAGTTGAAAGATGGACTTTCATATTCTGTGAAAGATGTATCACTTCAAACATCTGCAAAAGAAACGGGTAAGGGTCTGATCAAAACATTTGCAGATTCAGTAAGCTGTAATAATAGCTTAGCTTATTTTGCAGGGTATGTGAACGAAGCTTCTGAAGTTTTACATATGTTTATCGATGGTAAGACGATAGATTTTGATGATAATGGATTTGAATGTTTGCTTGATATTGAGGAAGGCCAAAGTGAATTGACTGTTGGACTAGAAATGAAATCTGGAGAAATTTCTTTTCAAACCTTTAATTTGAGAAAAGAAATGGATGGGACAATAATGTCCAATTGTACTAACCACAAAGCTCAACACTATACAATTAATACAAATGAAAACCTATTGTTCTCAAATGATCTAGTTTCTTTAGATATACAAAATGAAGTAGCAAAACATAATTTCGAACTTGAATATACTAAGCTTAGATACCAAGATTTACCTCCTCGGGATATAAATATTTATAATGTTTCAGTGGAAGAAAATGGAGCTAGATTTCTTCCTCATGGTGATCATTTTAAAGGTGAGGGTGCGCTGTTAAAAATGAAATATGATCCTGAATTGATACCTGCTGGTTATACCGAAGATGACATACAAACCATGTTTTATGATATTGAAGAATCCAAGTGGACACCTGTTCCAAAGGATAGTATTGATAAGGTGAATCACATAATTTACAGTAGAATATTTCATTTTACAGATTTTGTTAATGGAATAATTGCATCGCCAGAAACTACTTCTACTACCGCATTTACATCAAACTATTTTAATGATTTATTGCAGGCAAGTCCAACAGATGGTATGATTTTAATATCTCCACCGACTTCAAACCATATGGGAAGTGCTGATATTTCATATCCTATAGAAGTTCCCAAAGGAAGAAATGGCATGCAACCAAACCTATCAATAAATTACAACAGTGATGGCAGTAGTGGAGTTGTAGGTTATGGATGGAATTTAGCTATTCCGTGCATAGAAATTGAAACTAAATGGGGTGCACCAATGTATGATCCCGATTTTGAGACTGAAGCTTATTTACTAGATGGGCAACAATTAATTTCTTTTGATGGTGGAAATCCATATTTAGCTCATCGTAGAAGTTTAGTTGATCGTATGCCCAGAAAAGAAAATCTGGAATTTTACAAAAGAAAGCAAAATGAAAACACATTTGAGGATATCCAGCGATTAGGAGATAGTCCAGAGAATTATTCTTGGAAGGTAACAGATAGACATGGAAATATATTTTATTATGGAGGCATAGACCAGGCTGATGACGATTACATAATTAGAACTTCTAACAATCAGGTGGCAAAATGGTTTTTAACTAGAGTGGTAGATACCTACGGTAATTATATGGAATATACCTATATAAATGGCAGTGAATTTGGCGGATTAGGGGTTTCAATGTATACAGAGAGAATTGATTACACCTTGCCGCAAACTGGTGAAATAAACTATTCAGTAAATTTTACTTATGAATCAAGAATAGACCCTTTAACGTCTGGTCGATCAGGCGTTTTACAAGTTGACAATCAAAAATTGACAAATATCTCTGTTCTTTACGGTACACAAGCGGTACGTAGTTATGAGTTTATTTATCAAACAGGTAAATTCAATAAAAGTCTATTAACCGAATTAAGAAGCTTAGATGCAGGTGGAGGCATTTTTTATTCTCATGAATTCGACTATTTTGATGATGTAGAGGACCAAGGAAGTTTTGAAATGGCAACTAAGTGGGATACAGGGACTCCTGATGATATTCAGAATGTTGAATATACTTTTCCTGCTGAAACATTATTGAATGTTTTAGGAGAAAATGGTCCAAGAGTCATGAGCTCATTAGGTGGCGGTACTGATGAAGGTCTTGGCTTTTCCTTATATGTTGGTGTCGGTTTAGATTATGCTCCAAATATATTAAATTCAGTTGGAGGCTCATTTGGTTTTAATAAATCTACTTCCAGAGGATTAGTGCAGTTCGTAGATATCAATGGAGATGGCCTTCCAGATAAAGTTTATAAGGATGCAAATAATGTTATACAAACTAACATCAATACTGCTAGAAGAAATTCCAGTCTTTTTTATGGTAATGGTGTAGGCTCATTGCAAAAAACGTTTAGTAATTCCTCTACTTTAAATTCACTTCAAGATATTTCTGTAGGGGAGAACACTTCTTTAAATGTAGGTATAAGGACTATTTCAGATTTAGGCGTGTTTGGAGTTGATTTACAAAGAGGTAAATCTTTTCAGAATACTTATTTTCAAGATGTTAATGGAGATGGATTTATAGATTTAGTGAATGATCAATCAGTAAAATTTAATGGATTATCTCCATTGGATATGACCTCAACATCTATATCCTTTGAAGATAATCCGGCACAGTGCATTCTGCTAAATCCAGAAATTAATGAAAATATATTTGAATTTACTCAAGAGGAGATAGACGAAAACTTCAACATAAATCCACCGTTGGATGTGATCAAAGTTTGGAAAGCTCCATTTAGTGGATTCGTGGAAATACTACCAGCAACCATAAGTTGTACCCAAGAATCAGTCGATGGTGTTGTAATAAAAATCCAACATAAAGGAAATAATATTTACACTGAATCCTTAAATCCCACAGACGGATTAACGACCGATTTTAATGGTTTAACTCTAGAAGTGATGGAAGGGGAAGCTGTTTATTTTAGAGTAATGTCTGGGCCAGATGTTACAGCCAATGGCGAGAATGATTTAGTTGATTGGGATGTCTCACTTCAATATCAAAATCAAGAAGCTATTTTGGATATTAATAATCAAAACCTATTTGTCTATAGCTTTAAGGATGATGTAACTTTTACCCAAAACGAAATTCTTCATATTTCTCCAGATGAAATGTTTGAAGGAACATTTGAGGCGACCATCCTATCAACAGAGGCATTAAATGATAAAGTAAAATTTGAGCTATTAGTAGATGGAACTCCAATAACCACTCAAGAACTAATATTTGGTCAAAATACACCTCCTATTGGGATAAATTATGGACCGTTTACTTTACAGGATCAAAATATACAAGTCAGATTATCCTCAAAAAGTGGTATTAACTGGAGTACTTTAAATGTTGTTTCAAAATTAATACCTACAGATCCAAATATGCCGGAAATTCATGTTCCTATCCAAAAAGTTATATTCATTCCAGTGGATAATCAAGCACATACCTTTGAATCGAGTATAACTTTTATTGATAATAGCCTTGGAGATGCTTCTGGAACCGATCCATATTTTATTTCCAATTATAATGTAACTATTGATCAGTCTGAATTAAACGCTCTCATAGCTGAAGGGCAAAATACATTTTTTATAACTATAAAAAATGAAACTGAAACCTATTATCAAGAAGAATGTACTATAGATATTAATGGAATGATAACTGTAGTCAATGTTGAACAAAAAAGTATACCGGCAGGAACTAAGAATTTGTATGCTATGGTCACTAGTTTTGACAAGGGACTTGTCCAAGATGCCTTACAATTTGCTGATATTACTTTTGCCTTAAATCAAAATCCCAATATAAATCAGTTATTTAAATTAACCAGTTATGAATTTAATCCTTGTCATTCTTCCGAATACAATTCGGGTTATAGAGGCTGGGGTGTCTTTGCATATAATCCAGATGCTGAAGCCTTATCGGATGGTTTCAATTTGATAGAAGAAGACCAGCTAGGATTTGAGCTAAATGGATCTGGACCTGTAGATATAACAGAACAAGTTCACTGGGTAATGAATATGACTTCTGATTTAGTCAATTTTAGATGGGAAGTAGATAATGATAACACCTTTGCGACCAAGACAAGCTTCAATCCATCAAGATTTGGAGAAGACAATGCTAATTTAGAAGAATTATTTGCGATAGGATCTGGAACTGGATATCCTGCCTTTCACAAATTTAATTTTACGAAGGGTTCCAGTCTAGTTGGAAGCGTTGGCATACCTCTTTCAGTAGCCTATTCATCGGGTGAATCAAATGCTTTGTTAGATTACTTTGATCTTAATGGTGATAGAATACCTGATATTGTGGGAAATGGTATAATCCAATACACCACTTCAATGGGAGAAATAAATAGAGTAAATCTGAACAACATTGGGTCTAGAATGAGTGTAAATCGGACAGGTTCTAATGAAGTATTACAAGAATTAGGTTTCGGAGATGTTAATTTAGCTTTAGGATATGGTACAAGAGTAAATCCTTCTTTCTCTGGAAAAGGAGCAAAGAATGCTAGTGAAAAGGCTTTAGCTAGTGCTTTTTTGAGTTTTGACTTAAATCTAAGTAGCAATTTTAGTTCAGCAGCAAAAGAATGGGGCGATATAAATGGTGATGGCTTGCCAGATCTAATAAGTATAGATGAGAATGCTGGATTCTCAGTTCGGTTGAATTTAGGATATGGTTTTACTCCACCGATTACAAATTTTTTCAATATTTCAGATGATATTTCAAGGGCGATATCTAAAACAAAGGCTCTTGCAGCAGGAGTTTCTCTTTTTAGTGGAAGTTTCTCCTTTGGTGGAGGTCTGACAAGGACTGAAAGTTTAACTGAAACCATGTTTATTGATATCAATAATGATGGCTTGGCGGATTTTGTAACCAAGGATCCGAATACAGGCGCATTAAGTTTATTGCTTAATACCGGCCAAGATTTTGTGGCAAACACTGATTATGATCTCAACGAAATTATGAATCCAGAACTACATGATGCTCAGCTTAATGGATCAAGTGTTAATGCTGCTATTACAATACCCATACCTCTCGGACCTAGTGTCAAATTAGTTATCAACCCTGGAATAGAATCTACTTCTTCCTCAAATAGAGTTAGAGCTCTTTTTCAAGATATAGACGGAGATGGATATGTGGACTTCCTATCTCAAGATGTAGGTGACCAGATACTTTCCGCTTTCGACAAGCCGGATGAAATAATGGTCAATCGCTCATTAATCGGTAGAACAAATAGACTTAAAGGAGTTGAAAATTCTATAGGAGGAAGCTTCGCTTTGGATTATGCCATGACTCAAGCAACCATTGAACATCCAAATGGTAAATGGGTCTTGACAGAAGTTTCTATGGATGATGGATTTGCAGAGAATGGACCTTCAGAAAAAGTCACCTTTGATTATGAAAACGGATATTACGATCGGTGTGAAAGAAAATTTCTTGGGTATGAAACGGTTAAAAGTAAAGTGATTGATGGGGCTGTTCCATATACAGTAACCATAAATACATTCAATAACGATAATGTCTATGAAAGTGGTTTGTTATTGACGTCAATAAAAGGTACTAAAAACCCCGGTGCAACTTTTACCAATCTATTCTCAACCAATAATGAGTATGAAGTTAGATATTCCACACCCAGTACTACAACAGCAAACGAATTCGAAATAGGTGCTGCAGGAACAGATTTGGAAAGTGAATTGGAGGGAATGGTATTCATTGCACTAAGCAGGCAAACAACAAGTTTAGAAATGGATGGAATTCAAGCAGAAGACTGGCGGAAAACATTTGATCAAGTAGGTAATGTGCTTACCTTCGAATATACAAATAATGGAGGAACATTGGAGGCGGCGGCTGATTATACTGCAACAATGGAATATTTTAGAAATCTTGCCTCTAATATTCAAGGGATACCTAACCTTATCGAAATTCCTGGCTTAAGAGAAAGACGAGCTACGATTAACCCTCAAGGGAAAACAGAAGTCTTGACGGTTGTCGGATCTCCAAATGCTGAGACAAATTTCACATATAATGCTTTGGGAAATTTGACTAATTTGGAACTACCTGATAGTGAGGGACCAGATGGAAACCAAACAAACATGGAATATAGCTATGTTTATGATGAAAACATCAATACTTATATAACCGAAGTTACTAATTCCTTCGGCCACACAAGCACTACTGCCTACGATTACAGATTCGGTATTCCAGTTACCGTTACAGATGTTAATGGACAAATTTCTACTATATCTCCCGATGAAGCGGGAAGAATTTCCAGTTTCCTTGGGCCATTACAAGAAGGAGCTACTTTTAGTTATAATTCCGAATATTCTGCCGGGAATCCTATCTCTGCTAAGACAGTAAGAGATGATGAATTTGCTGGAAATCTTATTTCTACCATTTACTCAGACGGATTCGGTCGTACCTTACAAACCATTGCGGATGCTGAGGTCGATGATACCGATGGGGTCATTTTTACAGGTGTGCCTACTTATGATGCCATGGGGAGATTAGTCGAGTCAACTTATCCTGTCTTTGGATCGGGCCATCAATACAGCCCGAATATTGGAGATGAGGCTGGAAAAATAACAAAGACATATGATAAGTTAGATAGAGTATTAACAGAAGTGCTACCAGGCGGACGAATAACGAGTTATACATATGGGGCATCAAATAACATCCAAGAAATAACTACTAGTGATGCAAATAACAATACTAGTAGCGTTATAAAAGAATTTAATGGACACGTTTTAAGTCAAACCTCTAATGAAGGATTTACTACCATGTTTGAATTTGATGCTCTCGATCAAACTTTAGCAACGACAAATCCAATAGGTGTCCGAACTGATTACATTTATGATCTGGCTGGAAGAATAATGAGCATGACTTCACCAGATAAAACTATTGGTTATAGATATGATGGGATGGGAAATGTTACGGAAAAAACAGATCTTGCAACTATAAACTATGAATATGATCACGGAAGAATAACGGCTCAGCGATTTTCAGATTTTGAGTTTATGGATGTGGAGTACCAATACATCGATACACAGGACGGCCAAAATAGAGTAGGCAGACTTTTCCAGATGACCGATGGAACAGGTTCTCAAAGATACTCTTATGATGAAGTGGGAAATTTAATAAAGACAGAACGATCATTATCCATTCCATTTAAAACACCCGGAGCAGCTTTTGTGACCAGATGGACCTACGATACTTGGGGTCGAGTTTTAAATATGAGTTACCCAGATAATGAGATATTAACTTATACCTATGATAAAGGAGGAAATGTTAATGGTTTAAGCGGGACGAAGAGTGGATTGGGTTATTCTTATGTTAGTAATATAACCTACGATGAATTTGGCGCAAGAACATTGATGACCTACGGGGATGGAACAGAAATTGTTTCGACCTATAATGACGACACAAGATGGATTGCAAGTCAAAAAAGTACTTTTGGAAATGGAATGGTCGATCATGTTGCGTATAATGGTTATGATAAGATGGGTAATATAGGCAGTGTCTTGAGTAGTGGATTAGCTATAGATGTTTTATCAGAAGAACCATTAAGACAGTCAGAGCTATCCTACACCTATGATAATGATTATCGTATGATTACTTCCTCAGGGGAGTGGGATGGCCCACGTTTCTTAAAAAGAGATTGTGAAACTGAATTAGAAAGAACGGCGAGTTATAGTCAATCTTATGTTTACGATGCAGCTGGTAATATTGAGTCGAAAAGTACAACTATAGGTAAAACAGATGAACGATTTCAGGAAGGATATGACCAAACACAAGCTTATGAATACAGTTATTTACCTAATTCAAATCAAATAGAAGTTATTAAAGAAACTTATGTAAGTGATGATGGCAGCTTGTTTAATTTAACAGATAGAATAGCCGTTCATAATTATACATATAATGCAGGTAATACAGCCACTATAAACAAAGACATTACTGACATTACCAATGAGGGTAAACCACAATCATATCGTGCTAATAGGACAATGCTTTGGCAAGCTAGAAATTTATTAAGGGCTTTGGCGGACGACAAAGCAGTGACTCACTTTGTGTATGATGGAAATGGAGAACGGGTATTAAAATTTTCTGAAACCTTTCACAAGATTTTTGTCAATAGTGAATTGTCGGCAACTGGAGATGTGACAAGTAATTATACCTTATACGTAAGTCCGCAATTTGTCTTAAGACCTAATGGGCATTATACAAAACACTATTATATTGGTGATGAGCGAGTTAGTTCTAAAATTGGTAACCCGCTAGATTATCCAGTAGATCCGAATGATTTAAACGGCATTTTAGGTCTGCCAAATGATTCACAACCATTTTTAGAAACATTAATTAAAGACAATTACGCTACTTTTGGAGTAGAAAATGATTATATTAGAAAAACGAATATAGGAATAGATTTAGGTCTTCATGATGACGATGATGAAGCGGAATCGCAACAGTTTTTCTTTATTCGCAACCAGATTGGTTCTTCAAGTTTTGTAACAAACATAGCAGGGTCACCTATAGAACATGTGGAATATATGCCATTTGGAGAGTCCTTTGTAGAGCGAAGGAATTCGAATTTTTCTACTCCATACAGATTTACAGGTAAAGAGCAAGATGCAGAGACAGGTTTGTATTATTATGGGGCTAGGTATTATGATCCATACACCTCTCGGTTTATAAGTGTCGATCCACTGGCGGATCAGTTCCCAGGGTGGAGTCCTTACCATTATGTTC
>JAHDGD010000296.1 GCA_020627825.1 Saprospiraceae bacterium | reverse complement strand
GAAATATAATATTTTTTAAACTAATTATCACCAACTATTTTTGACGACATTACCTGAAATAATAATTACACCAATCTTAATTGAAAATTTTTATTCTATTATTTTAAATCAATGGGTAATTATTTTGTGGGTTTAAGAATGAGGCTATTTATACGTATGCGTAATCATATGATAAAAAAGCTCTAAGCCCTTTTGCATTTTGTCCTTTGCCTTTGATGTTCTAAAGCTATTAGCATTAGCATAACCAAACATTTCCGCTAAGTCTGCATCTTTGATACCTAACTCTTTTTTAATTTCCTTCATAGGCTTTATTTTACATTCATGGGAAACGGCTTTTGCTAGATGGGTATTAATTCCACCTAGTAATCGTACATCTTTTTCAGGTATTCTTATTCCGCTTTTTTCTTCAAGCTGTTTTCTTTGTTCTTTCGATAAGTTCATTCCAACTTAATGTTTTATTTGAGTTTGCTAAAGTAACATCAAATCTTGACCCTTCACTTAAATCTCTATTGTTAAATCTAAATGTTGACTCATTTACATAAGATGCTAAGTGTTGATCTGACATATGAAAATATGTTCCTACTATCGTTCTTTTAAAGTGACTCCAAAAGTTTTCAATATTATTTGTGTGTACTTCACCTCTTACGTATTCACCTGCACCATGCTCAACTACTTCTCTATCATAGTCTTTGTTTAAACTGTTGTATGGTCTCCATTCGTCAGTATAAACCTTTGTTCCTTTGATTACAACTTCTTCGATAATTGGCATGATTGTTTTTGCGTCAGTTTTTGCAACTGGCAAAGCATATACTTTCCCGTTTCTCTCGATAATTCCCAATACTGGTGTTTTAGTTTTCGTTGATCTTCCTTGTGTTCCTTTTGTCTTTTTATTAAAGTGCTTATTCTTTTCCTTACCACCAACATATGTTTCGTCTATCTCTACAGCGTTATCAAATTCAGGAGCTTCAACATTGAATATTTCTCTGATTCTATGTAACATGTGCCACGCTGTTTTCTGTGATACTTTTACATCCTTTGCCATTTGGTGAGAGCTTACACCTCTTTTGTGTGAAGTAAAAAGGTATATAGCAACGAACCATTTTAATAAAGGTAATTTTGAATCGTGAAATATTGATCCAGTTTTAACGCTAAATTTTCTTTTGCATCCATAGCACTTGTATTGCTTTCTTTTACCTTGTAGGATTCCTACTCTTTTGCATTGGCAAGTAGGACATTCAGGCTTTCCGTTCCATCTTAGTTTCGCTAAGTGTTCTTCACACTTTTGCTCTGAATCAAAATATATGATTAATTCGTAAAGGCTGTCAAAGTTTCTTATGCTATCTAATTGCTTCATAACACAAATATAGGCATTTGCCTACTATTGTGCAAGTTTTTATAGGTATATGCCTATATATTTCTCATTTCACCTAAAGAATTTTCCTTATAATGAATCATTAGTGGCTTGATACTGTCTATATATTCTAATGCTTTCTCCTTACTTGTTGTGCTGCAAACCTCTTTCCCAAAAATAAAATATTCATCATTAACCTTGAAGAATCCATGATAAATGATTGCATTCTCACTTAATTTTAGCACTCTAAAATGCACTCTTTCTTCCCTGTCAACAATCTCAATAATTCCAAGGGAATCATTTTTATTCCAATATGCTTCGCACTGAATAACCGCAAACCCATCGCCGTCGAATTTACATATCGTTTCTCCTGTATCAATATGAAATAGCTTACCAGTAAAATTTACATTTTCCCCATTTAATTTGATTGAATACTCTTGATGATTTCTTGGTAGACTATTATGTGAAGGGAAAATAATTTCTCCAAATTTACTTTCATCCCATGAACTTGGAATAGTGCTTTGGTTTATTTTCCTTTGATTTCCAGATACAACCATAAATTCAAGTATTTGAGCATCTTCAAAATCATTTGATCCATATTGCACTTGAGTAGAGTATGTAATTGGTGTTATGTCAAAATCACAACCAACATCATGTATGTTGTTGCAATTGTAATCTTTTGCTTCCTTTCTTAGGTCAACGATCCTATCTCCTTCATACCAATAATACCACTGTGCATCTTCCCTTAATCCTTCATGTGCAGACGTTAGTCCGTAGCCGACTATAAAAGTATTAATTAAGAATTTTATTCCTTTAAATTCCTTCTTAGAAGACCAATTAAGTAGGTTTACACCAAATAGATTAATGGCTTTAATAACAATCTTTGCTGGGATAGATAATAGTAGCCATAAAATTTTAAAAAAGCTTTTCATAGACCCCCAATTTACAACCTAAAAGGTACAGGGTATAATATATAAAAGAAAAAGAATACAAAAATGTAATAAATGAAAAGAAACCTGTAAAGTTCATTTCCCTAATAAGGAATATGGACATAAATGCAGCCCAAATAATTGAGCCAATTAAATATGTCAGTATTTGATACTTTTCTGTTTTTTTATTTTTTATTTCCATGGTCTCATAGATTAGTCAATGCCAAAAAAATATAAAATGTAAATAGGGGGATACATCAAAAGTGTTGTCTATAAGACA
>JAHDGD010000086.1:13017-16265 GCA_020627825.1 Saprospiraceae bacterium | reverse complement strand
TAGCTTGATTCTATAGTATTCTAAGCTTTCAATACAAATATTAATGCATACTTCGGGTTAAAAGTGAATCGCCTTCCCTTGCTGCAACGTTTCTCTTTCCGGTAAGATCTCGCAATTATCCCATATTCCGGTATCCAATGTATCAGCATAACTCTTTGGCAATCCAGCAGCTTTCATTTTATTCGATGCAGATTGATGATCGTACAGGATAGGGATATATTCGAAATGAATTCCTTTTGGGCTCGAGCCCAAAATACCACACCACGTCCGCGTTGTTCCATCATTGGCAGGCATACCTATGACTCCAGCATTGATCCAGTGTCCTTTTTCCGTTTTCTTCTCAAATGGCAAACCACAATGTCCAGCTACAATCAACTCACAAGATGCCCCTTCGAAATTCCCATCGAAGCGTTCATCTGAAGAAGATGAAAATAAAAATTCAGACGTATTGAAAAAAGAGCCGTGTACAACTTTGGAGGTAACTCCATAGAATTCAAAATCAATAAATTCAGGTAATTGTTGGATATACTCTAAATTTTTATCCGTTACGTGCTGCTTCGCATATGGATACCATTGTCGACTGAACACGTCGCATCTACTCCCTTCACTAAAATTACATCCACAGTCATCCGCTTCATTACGTAAATTTAATTCAACATTTCCTGCAATGCAATAGACACCCCACTGTTCCATAAAATCCACACAAGCTGCTGGTTCGGCACAATACCCCACTACATCGCCTGTACATATAATATCCTTTGGTCGAAAGCCCCTAGACTCAGCAAGTTTTTTTGCTGCAACTAAAGCTTCATAATTACTATACACTCCTCCGAAAACGAATAAAGATCGATCCACTTTACCTATATCAAGAGTTTTTGCCATAACCAAGTTTTTGAAAGATAACAGGTATAAAAAAACCAATAAAACATGCAATTGTTCCCCATACATTGACCGTCAACAAGGCCGCATATTTACCTGATGTTACGTAATAATCTGATGGAAAAACATCAAATAATAAAATAAACCCAAAAAACAATCCGATTCCTACAGCCATGTAAAATGATAAGGGCGGTGCTTTTAATTTCCAACAAATAAAGATAGGCGCTAAGCCCAGGACCATTGTGCCGCTGATGGTTGTAGCTGATAAGATCTCTGGATTGAAAAAAATAGGCAATGTGCCCAATATAGTTAAAACAGCCATGATGAGGCGACCATGAGATACTGTAGGATTTTTAAACCACTTCAAGTCAATCACAGCTAATTTTGCAAAACTAGAAAAAGTAGAATCCAATGTGCTTGCGGCAGATGTTATCATGATAAAATTTACGAGTAACATCATACCTACCCCCAGCAATTTAGCAACTTCTACAGGTGCTTCACCTGTTAAGCCTTGTTTCATTCCATAGATTCCTACCCAACTAAATAAAACGATACATATTCCACCTATGATTCCTGCCCATATAAAGCTTCTTAAAGTAACTTTAGGAGAAGAAAGAAATCCTCGATCTGTCATTACAGGATCATGAAAAGGATAACTAAATGATTGAATGATGGCAACCAATAAAAGATTCACACCCATGCTCCATTTCCATTCACCTGATGTTACAAAAGATGTTATACCACCTGGTGTCTTTGGAATTATAATGGATAAAATCACGGTCAACAAGATGCCGAAAAAAACCATTTGAATAAGGTCTGTAACTAAAGAACTACTCATCCCTCCTTTCATAGAATATAGCAATGTCAATCCTGTAAAAACAAGAATAGAAGCCATATACATAGGACTGCCTTGTTCACCAAAATATGATCCTATAACCATTGTATTGGACCATATTTCATTAAACAGTCGAAAAGCAATAAGAATTGAAAAAATAAGTAAAGCTCCTTTTCCATAAGTAGAAGAAAGAAAATGATGGATGGACGTAAATCCTCCTTTTACACGCAGACTGTACAAGGTCAATCCTGCCACAACAAATGAAAGATAATATGCTGCATACGCAATACCACCAACCATTCCAAAACTCATCCCTAGATTCGCGGCGTTCGTAATCGACTTAGCGAATAACCAGCTGATCACCAAACTACTCGTCAAGATCCAAAAATGGGGAGCTTTATTTTTTCGCTGTCCTTTAAAAAAATCAACTGCCGAAGCTGCTTTCGGCGCAATGAAAAACATCAAAACACTGGATAAGCCAACTAAAATCCATTGATATGTAAGGACTTTATCCATTAATTATCCCACCATACTTTAGCATTAATAGAATTCCCTCCTATCTTATCAATTGCTGCCTGATAAGCTTGAGTGTTCAATGCAGCTTCATCAATAGGATAAGGCATTTTAACAGGGATCAAGTCGTTATTCAAACTCGCAGCAACCGTTTTTAATTCAGGGATATTCGTTCTTCTATACTCGATCCATCCTTCAAACCCTTTCACATAAGAAGAAATCCATTTTTGCGTAATGACTTGTTCTAGTGCTATATCTAAATCGAAAACAGCCTCACCTTCGGTTAAATAATTTACTGGCATTTCAACACCCCAATAATCAAAAGATTGACGCACACCTTCTTCATATAATCCTTGACGATCACCATCAATATAACCATTTAATGCGGCTTCCGCCAAAAGGAAATGCGTCTCCCAAGAAGTCATAATATTAGCTTTCAGCAAACCAGTATTTTCTCTGAAAATTGTTCCAGCTAGTGAAAAATCAGCAATAGTTATGGTTGTCTCCGAAGCATCAGGTCCATTTAGTAATCCTTTATAATCCCCAGGATTTGATTCAGTGGGTCTGAAAAAAGTGGCTATTCTTGGGTCATTATATTGTTTTAATATGTCTTCACTTGTTTCAGACATTACATACACATTAAAATCTCCTATTCGAGCAGTAGCCATTCTAAAGTTATTCGGCGCTGCATCTGTAAATTGAAAGATCGCATTGTCAGCTGGTTCTACTATAAAATCACCTTCATCAAAAAGTGCCTGCATTTCATCATCCATTGTTGCCACACGTGAAATACGAATGTATGCTTTCAACAACAAAGAGTTAGCAAGTTTTCTCCATTTCGATAAATCACCTTGATATAAAATATCCCCTTCTAGCGGAATATTCCCTTGATAGGAATCAATTGCTTGTACCGCTTTGTTAAGATTATCTACAATGCCACCATCTTCTAAATAAATGTCACGTTGTTCATCATATGCAGGATTCAAGATTCCGTCTTTTCCTGAAAAGGCTTGGCTGTAGG
>JAHDGD010000086.1:0-12917 GCA_020627825.1 Saprospiraceae bacterium | reverse complement strand
TCATCATATGCAGGATTCAAGATTCCGTCTTTTCCTGAAAAGGCTTGGCTGTAGGGGACGTCACCGAAAATATCAGTTAATTCTGCTGCCATATATGCTTTCAATATTCGAGCGGGACCTTCATATACCTCAAAAACTGGTTGACTCAAGGCTTTATCCAAAATAATCTCGTTATTTCTTAAATTACTATACATAAAAGGCCATGGGTTACCCCCAAATTGTGGTTCTAACAGACTGTGACGATCGAACAAATTAAAATCAACAGCAGTAAAGTGCTGACTTAAAAGCCCACCAGATACAAATCCTTCATAATGCATATTTTCGTTGTAATCCCAAATTACATTTCGTAAAAGCAAGGCAGGTTGTACATCAATTGGTGAGTTATTGTTGGTATTGATCTCTTCGAAATTCGTTGTGCAAGACTGAATAATTGCAAGAGAAAAGAATACAACTAATATATTTTTAAAATTCATTTTCATTTTCATTGTGGTTTAAAAATCTAAGTTTAAACTAATTCCTATACTTCTAGAAGTCGCGTAAGACATATCTTCAACACCTCTTACGAATCCCGTACCTTGGACGGCTAATTGTTCAGGATCAAAATGAGGAATATGAGAAAAGGCAAATAAATTACGTCCTATAAGATTCATTCTTATGTTTTCTATCCCGCGGAAACTCCCGAACGAATAGCCAACATTGAACTCTCTTATCTTCAAATAACTCGCATCATAAGTATTGTTTTCTTCGTGATTCCTATCGTAAAATTGTCTATAATAAGCTTCAGCAGAAATCGCTGTTGTATTCACTTCTCCTGTTTCTGTCACACCTTGGGCAATAATACCTTCTTCCGGTCGATCTTCTGTTTCGATTAATTGTCCTCCCACACCCGCTAATGCTTGGGTTCTAGATACCAATTCTCCTCCTTGCCTCCAGTCGAGTACAAAACCTGCACTAAGTCTTTTCCAATCCACTCGATTTGATATTCCCACTATAAAATCTGGATTATAATTTCCCAGTTTTTTCAATGTATTATCCACAATAAAACGACCATCACTACCAATGACAAAATCTCCGTTTTCATTTTTTAGATAACCAGTTCCCCATAAATCGCCTATTCTTCCTTCTTCTTCCACGATAAAGTAGACTGTTTGATTTGGATTATCATATACTCTAGAGTACGCTAAGGTAATCTGCTCTGCACCTTCAGGTAATGATTTTACAGTAGCTACGTTCCGACTGAAATTTGAACTTATGTACCATTTGAAATCTTTCTTACGAACCGGATTAAGGTTTAAAAGCACCTCTACGCCTTGATTCGCTACAGTACCACCATTTAAAACCCGTGAAGTATACCCTGTTGATGCAGCAATGGGCAAAGAGATAATTTGATTGGTTGTATTTCCAGTGTAATATGCTACATCCACACCTACACGATCATCCAAAAATCTAACATCTGCTCCAATTTCTAATGCAGTTGTACGTTCTGGAATTAAATTAGAATTTGGAATGGAAGATTGATCAGTGAAACTAGATTGTCCAAAAACAGACGTTGAAGACAAAAAGATTCCTGAAGTTTCATATGGATTCGTATCGTTCCCAACAGCTGCATAACTCGCTCTTAGTTTAGCAAAAGAAACGGCATTCGGTAAATCAAGAAGATTACTCAAAACGACACTTGTAGAAACAGAGGGATAGAAAAAAGAAACATTCTCAACAGATGTGGGGGTTGCTAATGCACTAGACCAATCGTTTCTTCCTGTAATATCAGCAAACAACCAATCAGCATACGACAGCTTTAAAAGTCCATACACACTATTTATTCTTTTTCGAGATTTAAAATCAAACACTTCTAAAGGTGTTGCAGCATTATTCAGCGAGAAAATACCTGGTTGTGCAAGACCAATTGCTTGTGTTTGTATTGTTGATGCAAATTGGTCAAGTCGATTTGCACCTAAAGAAACATCTACACCAAACACTCCAAAATCGGTGTTATAATTTAAGAGAGCGTCTGTATTGATCTCTCTATAATTTACTTGATGCTCTGCATAGGCACCTGTTGCAAACCTATTCGAACTAAATGCTCGTCTAAAAGCTCGATCTTCACCACTATTATCAAGGCCACTTCGCACACTCAATGAAAGATTTTCAGTAAATTGATAAGAAGCCATCAAATTCCCAAAGACTCTATTTCGATTGAAAGAATTCCTATTTTCAAACAGGATGAAATAGGGATTATCGAAAAAAGTATAATTGAAAGAATACTGTTGAACTCCATCAAGTCCAGGCTGCCAATAGTCTTTCAATGGATTTAAGTCAGTCTGACGACCAAGCCAAGCAACCAACGAATAATTGATATTTTCTGATCCATAGCCACTTCCTGGTCGATTATCACTTGAAGTATTGATGTAATTAAATGAGGTATTAAAGCTTAATTTATCTGTAGCATTAAATGTAAATCTTGATGATAAATTCCTTCTATCAAAATTGACCCCTGGAATAATAGATTCACTCTGCATATCCGTAAAGGAAACTCTGAAACTTCCTCTTTCCATTGAGGAACCAAATGAAAGATTATTTGTCAAGGTACGACCTATCTGATAGAAGTTCCTAAGATTATTGGGATTTGAAACCCAAGGTGTTGGTGTGATGGGTGCGCCTCCATGAACCGCAACATCGCCTCCTCTTACAACTTGACCATCAGGCAGTGTAACAGGGCTATCGTACTGAGCAATCAAAGTCCCTTGATCTAGTCGAGGACCATAAGAGTAGGTGATATTGTCATTTATGCCCCCACCAAGTCCGTCTACAAATTCAAATTGACCACTATTGCCTTGTCCATAGAGATTTTGAAAACGTGGCAATTGAAATGCTCGCTCTACAGTTGCAGTGCTGTTAAACGACACGCCTATTCCTTTGGAATCACTTCCATTTTTTGTTTCAATAAGAATCACTCCATTTGATGCACGTGTACCATATAATGCAGCTGCCCCTGGCCCCTTAAGCACAGAAACAGAAGCGATATCGGTTGGATTTATATCCATTGCACCGTTTCCGAAATCAACCTCTTGAAATCCAGCAGCTTGTTCATTGGTCACATTGAAAATAGTCGTGTTGTTCACAGGAATTCCATCCACTACAAACAAAGGATTATTATTGGTAAAAGAAGCTTCTCCTCGTATGGAAATCAAAGTAGAAGATCCCACCCCTGTCGCTCCTTGATTCACGGTCACTCCTGCTAGTTTTCCTCCTAAATTGTCAAGAAAATTAACCGACTGTACTTCAGCAATCTCTTGAGTAGATAATCGCTCTACACTATATCCTAAACTCTTACTTTCGCGTTCAAGACCTAATGCTGTTACGACAACTTCATCGAATTGCAAACTTTGAGCTTCTAGTGTAATGGCGTAACTTGTTTCTTCTGTTACACGAAATAACAATGGTTTATACCCTAGATAATAGATTTTTATTACATCACCTTTTTCAGCTAAAATAGCCCATTTGCCTTCCACATCAGTTACAGTACCTGAACCATCCGAATTATTGACAATCGCTGCACCAATTACTGGTTCATTTTCAATAAAAACGACACCTGAAATCTCCGATTTTTGGGCCCCAGCCCAAATATAACTTACTACAAAAAGCAGTAAGCAAATATACTTTTTCATAAAATTAAAAATTAGAAATAGCAAAAAAATGCTATATGAATGTAATACATCAATCCTTAGAAATAAGAAGAAAGAGGGGGGCCTCTGAAAGATGGTATTATTCGTGTATAAAATCCTTTATCTAGTTGCACACTTGTTTCGATTCTAATTGCTTCAAAAAGCTGTATAAGCATGCAAATAAAAGGACTTAAAAAAGAAAGAAAGTGTAATTTTTGAAGGTCATCAAAAGAATTAACATCCGCTTTTCTTAGTAAAAATAGAAGATTTGAACTATTGAAAAAATGTTCCGTTAACTCTTGAGCAACAAGACTAGAATTCCATGAAATTCTCTGGAATGCTTCCTTATCCCACGATACCTTATTAATTCCAATAAGATATGCTCCTCCATGTGAATCTACACCTAATATATTGTTCCCTTTAACAAGACTATCGTGCGCATCTAAAAGATCGCGAGCAGCTAATTGTGGACAATCATATCCTACAACAATGACATGTTCATACTGTACAAAACAATCTTGAATGGCAGAACTAATTTTTTCACCAAATGTATGGCCTACTTGCTGATCCTCGGAACATACAATAAACGGAATTCCACTTTTTTGAATGATTTTTTGTGTATGGCCTTGCATAGATTCGATCGCACGCAGAGATAGCTGACGCTTTCTATGTAAGCGCTTGAATTTCAACTCTTCAGAAGCCGAACGTGTAAAATATAGAATACATGTATCAGATAACACATTGTAAAATAAGGGAATCTTTTCCAATATATCTGTTGAACGAAGGACAAATCTGTATATTCAAACTTTATTTTTTTTAAATTTTTAAGTCCATATATAAGGCACTTTGATAATATTAATTTAACATTGTGACGCCTATCTTTGAGGCGGTTAAAATCAACTTATGTCTTGGATATTTAGTGTTTTTCAGATCTTAGGAGCTCTAGCTTTTTTTATCTATGGAATGAAGCTGATGAGTGATGGTGTGCAACGTGCAGCAGGCTCACAATTAAGAAATATTTTGCGTAATATGACGCAGAATACGGTCCTAGGCGTTTTTACCGGTTTTCTTACGACTAGTCTCGTACAATCTTCATCGGCTACTACTGTAATGACTGTAAGTTTCGTGAATGCAGGATTGTTGACTTTAACAGAATCTGCAGGTGTAATGATGGGGGCCAACATTGGTACTACAATTACTGGCTGGTTGATTGCTACTCTTCAATCTTTGTTTGCGACAGAAGCGAGCTTAAAGTTATCACTTAGTGTACTTTCTTTGCCTTTGTTTGCATTCGGGGTCCCTATGATCTTGAGTAATAAAGATAAAATCAAGTACTGGGGACAATTTATTATAGGTTTTGCCATTTTATTTCTAGGATTAAGCTTCCTAAAAGATTCAGTTCCAGACTTAAGAAGTAATACTGAAGCGCTGTCTTTTCTAGGAAATTTATCGAATTATGGATTTTTCTCAAGAGTACTTTTTGTATTTGTTGGAGCATTAGTGACCATTATTGTACAATCTTCTTCAGCAGCCATGGCCATCACCATGACATTATGCATGCAAGGGTGGCTACCTTTCGAAGTTGCAGCAGCGATGATATTGGGTGAAAACATAGGAACAACAATAACAGCTGAAATTGCCTCGCTAGTAGGAAACACGAATGCTAAACGTTCTGCAAGAATACATTCTTTATTTAATGTGATCGGTGTGACGTGGATGATTATCCTTATGCCATTGATCTTACCTTTATTGGGATATTTTGTCAACGATGTTATGGGACAAGGCGATCCTTTTGAAGATACAGCTGCAATCAACTTCGGTTTGAGTTCCTTCCATACATTGTTCAATTTGTTGAATGTTCTTTTATTGATAGGGTTTGTGAAGATATTGGTAAAAATTGCAATAAAAACGGTACCAGCAAGCGCAGATGATGATGACGACACTCGCCTTAAATATATCGGTACAGCAGCTCTTACTCCTGAACTTGCTTTGGATGGTCTGCAAAAAGAAACAGCGCACTTCGGTGAAATCGTCACACGAATGTCTGGTTATATGAAATCATTGATCAATTCAACAGATGCAAAAGAGCGTAAGAAGTTGTTCAAAAAAATCAAGAAATACGAAAAGATTTCAGACAATATGGAAGAAGAGATTACAAATTATGTAACCAAGCTTTCCAATAAAGAAATTACGCCTCAAACTAGTGTGATTCTTAGGACGTCACTTAATATTTGCAATGACCTGGAACGTATAGGAGATGTCTATTTACAGATGTCGAAAACAGTAGAACAGAAAGTTGAAAATAAAGCCTATTTCACTCCTGATCAAAGAAGCAACATCAATGATATGATTGCAATTGTAGATGACGCTTTTAAAATAATGAACACTAATCTTAAAAACACTTACTCGAAAGTAAGTAAAGATAGTGCTGTAGAACTCGAGCGTAAGATTAATAAACAACGAAAAAAGTTACAAACACATAACTTGGATCGAATAGGTGATGAAGACTATAACACGAAATCAGCATTTTATTATAAAGACTTATTTGTAGGCTTAGAAAACGTTGGAAATCATATCATCAATGTATCGGAGTCTATTGTCGGTGAGGTTTAAACTTCAATAGATGAAAGAGGTCTACTATATCGAAATAAAAAGAAAAAAATCTATTCTTTTTTCAATTGTTTTGACAGGTGGGGTCACATTCATTTTTTGCTTAAAGTTCATTGTTCAAACTCTTATGAATGGAATTAATGGAAGCCCACTTTATTTCATTTTAGCTTGTCTAGCCTTCTTATTTAGTTTGTTTTCTTTAAAAACAACCTTACCCTCCATATTGAATAAAAAACCTGCTTTGATTTTGAATCGTGATGGAATTACAGATAATATATCGTCGGGCTTATTTGGGCTAATTCCTTGGAACGAAATTACACATGTTGAGCAATCTACCTATATGAGAAGTAGTGTTTTACTTATTTTTATTAAATCTCCAGATCAGTATATTCAGTCAATAACAGGATTGTCAAAAAATATTTGCGAACGTTTATATCAAGATACTGGAACACCTTTCGCTATTACAAAAAAGACAATCGAAATGTCTTTTGAAAAACTAGAACTCTTGATTCAGCAACATATCAAGTCTTAATATTTTTTTTGGGCTCGAGCCCAAAAAGTATTGAAATACCCAGTTATACCTTCGTAATGAACCTTGACAATGAGCTTAAGGAATTAGCAAAGAACTATCGCCGTAACTAAGGAAATCATACTCTTTATTCAGTGCCTCCTCATATACTTTTCTCCAATCTTCACCTATAAAAGCAGCTACCAAAAGGATAAGAGTAGAATTGGGTAAATGAAAATTGGTAATAAGTCCTTTACACATTTTAAATGTATATCCAGGATAAATAAAAATTTCTGTTTGTCCTCTAAGCTGTTCCATCTTATTTTCATTCATATGTTCTAGCACAAAGGAAAGTGCCTGATGCAGATCAATGGGTTGAAGTGTATATGGATCATCTTTCAGAATATAAAAATCCTTGTCCCCTTGACTTAATCGTACACCATACCAATATAAACTTTCCAATGTACGCATAGAGGTAGTCCCTACTGCTATTGTGTTGCGATGCGTTAAAAGGGCTTCGATCAATGATTTTTCGATGAGAATCTGCTCATTATGCATGGGATGATCGTAAATAGAGGCAGATTTGATGGGTTGAAAAGTACCTGCAGAAACATGCAATGTTACTTCATCTCTTTGGACACCTCTTTGATCAAGTATTGAAAGTATCTTATCCGTAAAGTGTAATCCAGCTGTAGGAGCAGCAACTGCTCCATCAAATTTTGAATATACGGTTTGATAACGATCCTTGTCATTCTCTTCTACTTCTCGATGAATATAAGGAGGTAATGGGATTTTCCCTATTTCTGTAAGAAGTTCACTGAATGTCATTCCGCTCCATTCGAAAGCCACTTTTCGTTCACCTACCCTTTTAGCTGAAAAACCTAATGTCTCATTTTTAAGCTCTGTTCCTAGCTTCCATTTTCGTGCATTGCCTATCATGCATTTCCACACACATTTTCCTTGGGTTATCATAACTTCTTCATGAGCTGAAGAAGGAGATATCGGCTCCAATAAAAATATTTCAATACGCGCTCCTTGTTCTTTATGGAGTATAATACGAGCAGGAATAACCTTTGTATTATTAAAAACCAAGTGCGCATCTTGAGGTAATAAATCTATGATATCCTCAAATCCATGATGACTAACATCACCTTTTTTATAGGTTAATAATCTAGATGATCCACGCACATCCGGAGGATGTTTAGCAATACGTTCAATGGGTAAATCATATGAAAAATCACTTAGTTTCATCTATTCAAAATTGAGTAGGCAAATGTAGCTAAAGTGCAGAATAGATTACAACAGTCTTTATAGAATTCCCTTGTTTTTCTCCAGCTTTTACCTTGATCTTTTCTTCGACTTCAGTAGCATTAACATTTTATCACTTTCTGTTCGACTTGTATATAAAAGATTGAGGTACGATTTTGCTTCATCAATGATCAGAATGATATTCTTTAAAAATTCTTCTGTTTTTAATCGATCAGGATGATCAATTTTTTTAGTTCTTAGATTCATAACTCTTTGAATCTCTGTATCGTAAATATCAACGTATGCTTTATCATATAATCTACCATTATATACAGTCCTTTCATAATTGGTATCATAAAGGTTAAATAATTCTCTTTTTACTGTCGTATTAAAAATCTCAATATTTCCTTGTGAAACCATTGTTTTAAATGTCCCACTAACTGGAAAAAATGTAGGACTTTTTCGTTGTCTAAATAAAATAGCTCGTAACGAATCTACTTGAAAATTTTGCAGTTCAACTCCTTTTACCACTGAAGTTAACTCATTTACTTTTTGCTCTTGAACTTGGATAATCCGATCTAGATTTTTAATATTTTCTTCAAGATCGGTCATCATACTTTTCTTGTACTCTTTTACCTCATGTCGTTTGGATAAAGAAGAAGAAAAAGTATTGATACTAAAAGCAATCAAAATTCCGATACTAACAATTACAATTTCTGTAATTACGTATTTCCAGTTTCTTTTATTCTTTTTCATTTCGTCTGTTGTTTTTGATTTTATTCATCTTCCCTTTTTCTTATGGCTATATAAGCAAATAAAAAAGTTGTTATAAAGGAGAACAAAGCATAAACCAATGCTGGTTTCGTCATTTCATTATTTCCTATAAGAGTTCCTGTAACAAGAATTGCCAATGCAGTATTCTGTAACCCTACTTCTATCGCTATGGTTGTCGATCTTTTATTATCTATTCCCACTCGTGAGGAAAGTCCATAACTTATAATCAATGCGCTAAAATGCAATAACAAGCAATAGGGTAAAAGATGCATAATTTCATTCATAGAAATCCCGCTACCGCCGTTTGTCCCTTGGGCTAGAAACTTTATACCGAAAAAAGCAGCTAACAAAATTGCATTTCCATATTGTAATGGTTTTTGAAGCGCTTTTGCTGTCTTATGAAAATAATGATTAATTGCTAGCCCAAGCAATGCAGGCCCCAATAAAATAAATACAACGTTATAAAATGTACTCCATATAGAAATGGATTCCACTTCGTCAACACCCATCATCCATCTAATAGCAAAAGTGCTTAAAAGAGGAATTGTGAATAATATCAGAATACTATTGATACACGTTAAGGCTAAGGAAAGTGCAACATCTGCTTTAATAAAATAACTAATAAAATTAGATGTAGTTCCTCCCGGACAAATTGCAACTATGAATAATCCTACTTTAAAAACAGGAGGAATAGGTGCAAAATATGAAATTAATCCAGCTAGCAAGGGAAGGAAAATCATTTGTAATGATAATCCAAAAACAATTAATCGTTTTCGTGAAAATAAAACAGTAAAGTCATCAATCTTTAGAGATGATCCTATACCAAACATTATGATTCCAAGGACTGTCGCTATAAGAATCTCCACAAATTGCATACTAAAAGTGCTCGTTTACATTTTGATTTTAAAAAGACTCCTACATCAAGAGTGTTTATTCAAACAAAAGCCTTTTCATTATCTTCTTTTTTGGGCTCGAGCCCAAAAAAACACCAATTTACACTTTTTCAACTAGTGGAACCCAACTTACATTTTAATCATCTTCGCAGATTGTACCCTGCCGCCTGATTTATACTGAACATAATAACTCCCAGCTGGTAAGTGTCCAACAGAAAATCCCGCAACATGTGTTCCTTTTGCGTAGTTTCCTCTGAGTGGCGTTGCTACTCTTTTTCCATTCATACTAAAAACTTCGATTTGTATCATACCACCTTGACTTTGAAATTCAACTTGAGCATATTCCATCACAGGATTAGGGAACACCTTAATGAATTGCTGGGCATGAACGACGTGGTCTTTGGAATTTACAAATCCGCAAGGCCCATTTTTTACAAAACTTAGTTGATCAAAATTCTGATATAAAATGGTATCTATCACGTTTTGAGGAACACATAACCATTGCCTAAAAAGTGTAGCATATACTTGACGGAAATCAATATCCATTTCCATATTATACCAATAGTTTACTGAAGAAGGAATAATAGGGTTATCTCCTACGATCCCACCATTAACATTACTACCAAACAAAAATAAAGGCGCTGCTGTACCATGATCTGTACCTCCAGATGCATTACTCAATACCCTTCTTCCAAATTCAGAAAACGTCATACCAATAACACGATCATCTACATTCAAACCTTCTAAATCATCTGAAAAAGCTTTTATTGCTGAACTTACATTTCCTAAAAGATAAGCATGTTCTCCTTGAGTATGATCACTGGCATCAACTTGAGTGTCATGAGTATCAAATGATCCGTATTCAACTAAATATAACTTGGTTTTTAATCCTCCTGCAATTAATCTAGCAACCACTTTTAATTGTTGAGCGAGATAGTTATCTTCAGGATAGTTACCTTGAACAGGTACATTCTCAGCTGCTTCTTTAACAAGAGCACCATATACTTGAGACTGCTTGGCCACCAATCGAACATATTCCAATCTATTTCCAGCTTTCGTATTCGGTACTGGTGGATTAGTTTCTTCAATTAATTCATAAAAATATTCTGGGTCATTGATGACCATTCCCATATTATTAGCAGCTCCTTGAAACAACATAGAACTAGACCAACCGATCTCTATTGCTAATGGATGCGGATTGTCCTCGTTAGGATATTCTTCAGGGAATGTAGGATGTTGATTTTCAAGATATCTTCCTGTCCAACCACTTGAAATGATTTGGTCCGAACTTGAACCACTCATCCATATATCTGTGGATCTAAAATGAGAAAAGTCAGGATTTGGATATCCTACATTCTGAAGTATTGTTAATTTTCCTTCATCGTACATTTCTTTCAGCTCAGTCATTGCAGGATGTAACCCAACCTCACTGTTATTTAAGTGCAATAATTTATTTTCAGGGATCAGTACATTGGATCTAGCGTTTGATAAATTGCTTAATTGATCCAATGGAACGACTGTATTTAATCCATCATTTCCACCTGAAAGATAAACTAGGACAACTACTTTATCCGTATCATTTGCAAGTTGTAAGGCACTTGCCCAATTCGTCATTTCAAGGGATTTAAACCCTATTCCTCCAGCAATTGTCGGCAATACTATTCCCGACGCTGTGTTCTTTAAAAATTTTCTTCTTTGCATGATAGTCAGGGTTTTACTTCAATTGAAATTCTGATAAACTAAATATTCTTTGTAAGGCAGCTCGGAGACGATTATAAACCAATGCGGTTGCACCTGGGTCATCTTCATCTGCTTGCCATGCATTCCATGCATTGGTCCAGTAGAAATCTTCTGATTGTCCAGAAAGCAAGATACCTTTTATTGCTGTTTTAACTTCTGAATCCATTGGTATGCCTAAAAACATATCTTCAACTTCTTGAATTAAGGCATTGGGATCAGCAGCATTATCAAGTGATTTTGCAAATTCTAAAATATCTACTTCTACTTTTCCTCCATCTTCATACCAAAATCCCCAATATAAATACGTATCGACATAAGCAATTCTTCGAACAATTGTCGAAGTCGTCACCCATGTTTTATCATATGTTGGAGTTTGATAGTAAGCAGGCCAACCTGCTACATTAGGTGGGTCACCAAGTTGCATTCCCCATCCAGCCATTGACCATATGATACTTGTATTTACTCTGAATTCACTGATTTTGTCTGTTTCTGTATCGAATGGCTCTTCAATATTCATTCCTCTCCACCATCCAAGTAAAATATCAGCGGGAGTTTTAATGATAGCACCATAATTCACTTCATCATAAAAATGATCGCTTAATAATAATTCAGCGATTACAGGTTTCATTTCATAATTGTTATCGCGCAATAACTGAGCTAAAGGCTGAATAATATTTTCTTCCGTCCAGTCATCAATTGTAGCATACACGAAGAACGTATATAATTGTCGTACAATAAATGGAGCAACTTCATTGTTCTCAAAAATCATATCGATCAATTCTTGTGTCTCTTCTTTCCCCGCTTGACCTGATTTTCCGGTTATTAACGTATTACCATAAAATTCAGAGAACTGTTTATCTTCCGTTGAGTGATCCCAATCAAAAAAAGTAGGTGTCCCTTCATTCCAATTGATGTTCCACCCTGTTAATACACGTGCCGCTGCTTGAACATCACCTTCCGTATATTGCGCATCAGGGCCTTTTCCTATTGAAAATAATTCTTGTAATTCACGTCCATAGTTTTCATCAGGCGCCTCTTTATTGTTTACAATTCCATTTAAATAAATCAACATCGCTGGATTGATTGTAATTTCATAGATAAGGTCTTTGAAATTTCCAAAAGCATAGTCGTGTAATAACTTGAGATAGTTATAACACATTCTTCCATCGAAAATGCCCCATAATTCTACAACAAGATGATTATGCCAAAACAACCACATGGTGGAATGAAGAGATGTTGTCGCTTTCTTCATTTCATTGGCAAATAAGCCTTTTAATGAGTTGATTCTCTCACCCGTGAAATTTTGACTCCATGAAGCATTAGCAAAAGACTCACCAAAGGGGACATCGGGATCATCATAACTATAATTATTAACAGCATCAGGCATGGCCTCTTCAGTCAATAATTCTTCTACTATTTCTTCCCTCGTTTTACCTTGAAAATAAAGAAATGTTTCTTTTGAATATCCTTGAAAAGCTCGTC
>JAHDGD010000295.1 GCA_020627825.1 Saprospiraceae bacterium | reverse complement strand
TAATAAGCTTGTTCATAATAATGGAATTGACTAGTTAAAAAATCACTTCTTCCACGCTCTTTCAATAATTAGATATAAAATATCACTATTACGCTGCATTTGAAACAGTTTTTGTTTAATTTCTTGTTATTTGTCTTCAATTAGAAATGAAATATGAAAGTCAGCGTTGAATTAAGTTTATATCCACTTCAAGAAACCTATGAAAAGGAAATAATAGAATTTATTCATGGATTATATGATTATCAAGAGATCGAAGTATTTACAAATGCGATGAGTACTTACCTCGTTGGAGAATGGAAAATTGTGATGAATGCCTTGACTATCGAACTTGAAAAGATCTATAGTTTAATTAATACAGCTAGCACGGTAATAAAAATTATTAATCGTCCTTTACCTGTCCAAGATGGATTTTTACAATTTTAAGAAATGTTATGATTTAGCCATTCTTGAAAATTAGCTTCGGCATCAGCCTTAAATTTCAAGATACAGGGAGTTTCGTATGGGTGGTTTTTAAGGATATTTTTTTTAATTTTTTTCCAATGCTTATTGTTGGATTTTAGGAATGCAATACACTCCTTTTGTTGTTCAACTTTATTTTTCCAGATATAATGACTTTCTGCTTTATAGACATTCGCGCAAGCGATCAAACCCTTGCTCAAAAGCTTTTCAATTATCCTTCGTGCTGATTTTTTTTCGGGAAAAGTGACGTATATCGAAATCATTTTTTAAAGGTTTTACATTGCAAGAATTTCCGCCATCTTAATCATGTCTACATCCAATGTTTTGGTTTTAGTTATGGCATCTTTTAATGAGGTAAAAGAGATTTTATTGTCAATGATTCCAACGGCTATTCCATATTTTTCTTCCATTAAAGCATTGACAGCAGAATATCCCAGGCGACTCGCTAATACTCGATCATGACAAGTCGGAGATCCACCTCGTTGTAAATGACCTATGATTGTTACCTTGGAATCATATTCTGGACAGGACTCTTTTACCTTAGAAGCAATCGTGTAGGCGTCACCATTTTTATTTCCTTCGGCGACAATCACTAGATTGAATAATTTTTTTCTTCTTGCAGATTTTTTTAAAAAAGCAGTTAATTCTTCGATTGAGTTTTCCTTTTCTGGCAAGAATATATTTCCAGCACCACTGCCGATGCCTGTATGCAGAGCGATGTAGCCTGCGTGACGTCCCATAACCTCAATAAAAAATAATCGATTGTGAGAATCGGCAGTATCTCTAATTTTGTCAACAGCCTCTATGGCTGTATTAATGGCAGTATCAAAACCGATGGTATAATCGGTACCAAAAATATCGTTATCAATAGTGCCAGGTACGCCAACAATTGGAAAGTCAAATTCTTCATAAAGTTTTAGTGCCCCAGTATATGTTCCATTTCCGCCTATAGCCACACAAGCATCTATTTCATGAGCCATCAAATTTTCATACGCATTTTGACGACCTTGTTTGGTCATAAACTCTTGACTTCTTGCCGTTTTTAAAATGGTACCGCCACGTTGTAATATATTTCCGACATCTCCTTTGGTAAGCAATTGGAAATCAGCATTCATCATGCCTTCATAACCTCCTTTGATACCGTATACATGTAGGTCATTATAAATGGCCGTCCGTACAACCGCCCTGGTAGCAGCGTTCATCCCAGGAGAATCTCCACCTGAAGTAAAGACCGCAATACGTCTAATCTTTCTTGTCATTTTGTTGTGTATGATACATTAATAAACGATCAATAGGGCGTTTTATATAGATTCCTTTTTGAAGTCCATTCTCTTTCAAAATTTCTTCGATCAAATCTCGAAAAATAAAAGAGATACTACCAGTGAATCCGATTCTGTAATTCTCAGCACCATCGTAAGGCAAAATTCGTTGTGCAACAAATTCTTTCAAAAGTTCTTTCATCATAGATTGTATCCATGACGATTTGTTTTCTGCAGCGAATGGAGCAAACGAAGCTAAATATTTACTGGGAGCATCCGTCTTGTACATTGATTTTAAAACAAGCTCCTTTTCTAGATTGTAAGTGTTTTTAAATTCCAAAGCAATCTCTTGAGGCATGCTACGGTTAAAAAATTTGGATAGTAATGTTCGCCCAATACAAGATCCACTCGCTTCATCCGCTAGTAAATAACCTAAATTTGGAATCATGTCAACAATGTCTCTGCCATTATATACACAACTGTTGCTGCCTGTACCTAGAATACAACCGATACCCGGATTCATTCCAAACAAGGCTCGGCAAGTACCCAATATATCACTCATTACTTCGACACTTGCGGACTCCGGAATATAGGGTTTAAACTGTTTTCTTACTACGTCTTTGAAAACCTGACTATTGATACCTGTACCGTAATAATGGATCGCATCAACATCACTTAAATCTGCTATAATCGCATCATCTAAATCAATATTGCTATTGCTTAAGTGTGGATTGTATCCCATGGATCGATGGCGTCCCTTTTCCATTCCTTTACGGTCAGTAAATAGCCAATCTATTTTGGTCGAACCAGCATCGATAATAGCAAGCATAGCTTTTATTTGTGTAATAAGTACACTAAGTTAGTAATAGCTTGCTTATTTG